>JBCCCR010000023.1 GCA_039033415.1 Pseudomonadota bacterium
ACCCGTCCTGATCAAGATCAGACGCCACAAACTGGGCGATCGGGTTGGTGCCGCCGACAGCGCCGTTGATCGACCAGCGCAAGCTGCCGTCAG
The DNA here is from genome assembly GCA_039033415.1 of Pseudomonadota bacterium. Taxonomy (NCBI): domain Bacteria; kingdom Pseudomonadati; phylum Pseudomonadota; species Pseudomonadota bacterium. The sequence goes on from JBCCCR010000023.1 coordinate 94, forward strand.
CGTTGCGAATTTCGCTGCCAAACAGCACTTCATACTGACCATCACCCTCCAGATCAGCGATCCACGGCAGAGCTTCCACTACCGGGCTGGAAACAGCCGTGTTGAACTGCCAAAGGAGGTTGCCCGTACCGTCCAGCACGCTGGGCCCAACCACGATCTCAACAGCACCATCGCCGTCGAGATCAAACACTTCGATCGCGGTGCGGGTTTCATCGAAGTTGCCGGGCAACACTGGCGTTACACTTTCCCAAAGCAGGTCGCCAAGATTGCTGTAGCCATACAGGTGACGCTCGCCGGTCGCGGCATCGTTAGCCACGAGCACTTCCGGCACGTTGTCACCGTCAATGTCCGCAATGGCAGCACCCACATCGATGGTAGCAGCGCCGGAAACCCGCCACAGGAACGTGCCTGTAGTGGCATCCAGGGCCGTCAGATCCGGACCTATGCCGATGATCGCCTGGTCGTCTGCCGTGTTAATTACCCCATTGCCGTCGGTATCGGTTAGAGGCGCTACTTGAACCAGCTTTAGGTCTTCGGTACTGGTCCAGACTGACTTAACGTTCAGTGCCGAGCGATCGGTAAGGGGCGCGCGGCAGTAGGGGTTGAAAACCTCAAGGGCTTCTCGCACCAGGTTGATCTCACCGCCGACCGTATTGTTGAGCCCGGACTGCAACAGCCACTGATTGTCGGGCCCAGAGTTGGTTACCGTGGCACGGGGTGGTGCCTCAATAATCGCTAGCTGGTTGGTATCGACGTTGCCACCGATAGCCCGCACGGTGAAGGTGGGAGCAAAGGACTCGCTTTCTTCCGGCGTGATCTCACTGAACACGGGAGCGTAGTTCACCAGAAGCTCGTAGTTTTGCACCCCCTGATTCCCAAAGGGATCGGTCGCCGACACCGAGATCGCGTGGAGCGTTGAGACGCGATCCTGCGGCACAGTCGGTGTCCAAGATAGCGTGCCACTTGCCCCATCGACGGTGACACCAGCCGGCCCCGCCACCAGACCGTAGGTAATCGCATCGCCGTTCGGGTCAAACGCATCAATCGTGTACGCGTGCGTCGCCTCATTCAACTCCAGTGGTGGCAGCGAGATGATGATCGGTGCCGCCTGGGTATCTGCCGAGAGCGCTTCCCAGGTGACGTTGGCTGATTCGATCGCGGGCCCGGAAATAAAGGTTGCGGTTTCTGTTCCGGCGTCGATGCCGATATAGCAGTAGTTGGCTGTACCCGTATCGTTCGTCGCAATCGACTGGCGAATGGTTCGTGCGCCGCTGACGCGAACGTCGATACGAGCGAACGGTACGGCATAATCCAGTCCGTTTTTCGTGGTGATTGTGAAGCAGGCGTTTGCCCCTACAGTCTGAGTCTGGTTCAGCGGGGTTACTTCAAGACGATTCACCGGCGGCAGGTCACCCAAGATAGCGTTACCGTTGGTGCCGTAAGACTCAGCTGGCCCCCAGCCATAGATTGTGACTCCAAACTTTTCGGCCGCCGACATGGTGTGCGTGCCATAGGAAACTTCGATGGCTCCACCTAGGTATCCCGTATCCTCAATCGGCACCAACGTGCTGATGTCCGCAGGCTGGCCGTCAAGCACTAAAGAGGCTGCCGCCGTATCCGGAATAATCACGTTGACGTAGTGGGAATTCAGTCGATCGGTTCCCGCCGTTGTAAAGATGTACTCGTCGAGGTAGGCGGTGGTTGGCGGCAACAGCACCATGAACGGATCGGCGTCACTGTTGCCAGGTTCTGTAGCCCCTCGCTCCACAGCGTCAAACGCCTGACCGGTTGCGATCTGAGCCGCATGGATGGGCGCAGTGGAGGTAATCTCCGCCACCCCATCAATCACGCGATCAACAAACTCAAGGGCGTCCAGATACGCGCTTTCGACACCATTAACCCGAACGACCGTATCATCGGTAGTGGCGACAAAGCGGAACAGGTCACCGTTAAAGCGAGTGGCGAAGGGTACGGACAAAAAGCGCGTTGCCAGCTGATCATCGCCCGGCACCTGCTCGATCATGTGGTCACAGGAGATGGTTTCTTCGTTCGGCACGTTCGCGCAGATAGCGCCAGCAAAGACCCCAATCGGCCGACTCGAACGAAGCGTGGTGCCGGTAACAAAGCGGGCTCGCGAGCCAGGAGTGTTGGTCCAGACGTCGCCCTGTTGAAGCGTGATGTTGAACGGCGCCTGATTGAAGGTTCCGTTACCAATCATCTGAGTGACACCGGGTCCAGGAGTCACGGTGACCAGTGTGTTGTCTTCGGTTGCAACTATGCCGAACGCGCCTAGCTGCAGCGAGTGAAACGCCGGAATGGTGTAATCGCTCGCCAGTACGTTCGTAGGGTAAACCTGGGCCGCATCGGTCGAGGCCGTCCGCTCGTTGAAGGCCATCACGGTAATCGGCGCATCAGCGCTGACGTTCACGCCCACTGGATCAGGCGTTCCGTTGGTTCGGGTAACCACCGAAATTGGCAGCTCGATGCGCTCCAATCCACCCGCAGGAATCGTGAAAGGAATATCGATCGCCAGACTGGCCACGGAAATCGTGCCGCTCGCACCACCCGGCGCAGCAATTGACAGCGCCGGAACGGCAGGCGCGCCTGGGTCGATGTCATTCCGCAAGAACGTCAGCCAAAAGTCGGTGCCAAGGTAGCTGCGGTTAATCGTGGAGCCAGGTACCGTCACGACGTAGTCCTGTTCAGCGAACGCGCCTTGCGGGTCGCTCGCTCGAACCCTCACGTCCACTGCACCGAGCGTGTCCGAAAGGGGTACCCACGAAATGAGACCCGTCGCTGAGTCGATGCTCATGCCCTGCGGGGCAATGACCAACGAGTACGTTAGGCTATCGCCGTCCGCGTCGCTCGCGTCCACGTCATAGGCGTAGGCTGCGCCTTCAGCCGCATCAAGCACCGGCGTCGAGGTAATCTCAGGCGCCGCGTTGTTAACCTGGACGTCGAGGTTCACCACGGCGGCTGCCGAGTCCGCCTGCCCGTCACTGACCTGGAAGGTGAAAGAGTCTGGCCCCGAAAAGCCGCTGTTTCGGGTGTAGGTCAGATTAGGGGCCGTGCCGCTGAGCGTTCCGCCCGCGGGTGAGACGACCACCTGATAGGTGAGTGGATCACCATCGACGTCCGATCCGGTGAGTGTCAGCGCAAGGCTCGCCTCAGTAACTACCAAACTCTGCGGATCGGCGACCGGCGCATCGTTTTGCGCCAAAATCTGGACGGTAACAGTTGCCGGATCAGATTCGGCGATGCCGTCACTCACCGTGAAGCGGAACGTATCCTCGCCGTTTTCATCTGCGTTGGGCAGATAGGTGAGGTTAGGCGGCGTACCACTAAGTGTGCCTCGGAGCGGGGCCTGAGTAATGGCAAGGGTTATCGCGTCGCCATCGGGGTCCGTTCCCGCCAGCGTCAGCGCTACGGCAACGTCTTCGTTGGTACTAATAGAGAGGTCGTCAGCCGTAGGCGGGTCGTTGATCGGTTCAACCACCAGAGTGATGGTTGCAAGGTTGGAGTCTGCGGCCCCATCGTTAGCCACAAAGGTGAGCGAATCGGTGCCGCTAAATCCGGCGCCCGGCGTGTAGTCATAGTCTGAACCCCCGCCGACCAGAGTGCCGTTCGCCGGTGCGTCAACGATCGCGAAGGTCAGAAGGTCACCATCAGCATCGCTGGCGGTTAACCGCACCATGGCAGTCGTATCTTCGGCCAGGTTAATCAAGTCGTCCTGCGCCAGCGGCAGGTCGTTGACTGCGGTAACCGTTAGCGTAACCGTGGCTCCCATTGAGCTGACGGTTCCGTCAAAGGCCTGGTAGGTAAACGAGTCAACCCCGTTGAAATCCGGGTCAGGCGTATAGGTGAGATTTGGGCTTGTACCCGTCAGTTCACCATGTTGCGGCTGCGAGGTGAGTGCGAACGTCAGCGCATCACCATCTTCATCGCTAGCCGACAAAACCACCGACACCGGCTCGTCCTCGTTCAGCGTCTGGGCAATGTCAACGGCAACCGGCGGGTCGTTGACCGCATTAACAACAATCGATACCAGCGCCGGGACTGAATCACTGAGGCCGTCATTGGCCACAAAAGAAAAGCTGTCCGAGCCGCTGAAACCCGGATTGGGGGTGTAGCTGAAGTCTGGACCATTCCCTGAAACCACACCGTGGCTCGGCGGTGTTGACACGACATAATTGAGCGATGGTGACTCCACGTCGCTCGCGCTGACGCTCACCACAACACTTGAGTCTTCGTCCACCACCGCCGATGCGCCGATAGCTATCGGGATGTCGTTAACCGAAATGACCGAAAGACTGACAGTCTCTGCCGAAGAGTTTGCCGTGCCGTCGCTCACTAGGTAGCTGAAACTGTCGGTGCCGAAGAAGTTGGCAGCAGGCGTATAGACGAAAATGGGACCGCTACCGGTCAACGTGCCGCTCCCCGGTTGGCTTAGGATTTCATAGCTCAGGGCGTCGCCATCTAGATCCGATGCGACTAGCGTAATGTTAGCTGTCGCGTCCTCATTCAGGCTCACCGCATCGCTATTGGCCATGGGTGGATCATTCACCGGGTTGACCGTCAAGGTCACGGTGGCGACATTCGAGGTATTGGAGCCGTCACTAGCAACGAAGGTAAGCGAGTCGGTGCCATTGAAGTTTTGCTCTGGAATGTAGGTGAGTGCCGGCGGCGTCCCGGCCAGAGCACCCCGAGTAGGGGCCGCCAGTACGGTGTAGGTCAGCGAGTCACCATCCGGATCGTTGGCGCTCAGCACAACCGGCACGTTCTGGTCTTCGTCCGTGACCACACTTTGATCGACGGCCGTTGGCGCATTGGTGTTTGCGCATAGATCAACGAAACCCGCCTGAAAATTTTGGTTCACCTCAACTGTGCTAAGCGCCCGTTCGTAGACAGCCACCAAGTGGAGATCGCCGAGGAAGCCCCGTTCACGATCAAGCTCATTTGCCACAGCGAAGGCGTAGTGCGGGTCCCAGTTGCTGAAGTCTCCACCGACTAGACCGGTCACGTTTTCGGAACCATCGACGTAGATGGTCGAATTGCCGGACGCATCCCGGGTGTACACCACGTGCGTGAGCGTTTCCATAGCGACATTCGTCGCGGTACCCGTAGAAGGGTTGGTCCCATTCAGACTCGTTTCGGTGGTGCGTAGCCGCGCTTCATACCCGCTAGCCTTCTGACCCAGCGTGACGTTACGGCGGCTCGCCGACTCAGACAGCGTGGCGATGCGCGCCGGGCTGCTCGGTCCCTGAGTCAGATTATCCGGGCGCACCCAGGCCTCCAACGTTAGCGCGCCGGTCGATAGGATTCGATCCGTGAGCTTGCTGGCTGGCCCCGCGGAGCGAATCAGTGTTTCCTGGCGAACACCAAGACCGCCACAAGTCAGCCACTCCACGTAGCCCGGATCTTCAATGGTGAGATCAAGGGGGAGACCCACGCCTGAAATATCAAGCACCGAGGTACCCTGCCCCTCCAGAAAATCATACTCAGCGATAAGCCCATCAGCGACTCGAAAATTCGCGCCTGGCGTCACCACGCGGATCGTGCGGTACGCGGTATTAGCCAGACCTTCGTTATCGGTGACCGTCAGGGTAACGGTGTAGTTTCCGGCCATGTCGTAGAGATGACTAACCTGCGCCCCAGTTCCCTGTGTTCCGTCACCAAAATCCCAGGCGTAGCTGACCAGATACCCTCCAAAGTCGCTTGAAGCAGATCCATTGAAGCTCACCGATAACGGTGCATTGCCCACCACAGGAGTCGCCTCGATAACGGCACTGGGAGGCGCTGGGCATGGGCTGGAAAACCCAGCCAAAAAGTTCTGCTGGGCCTCCTGCGAACTTAGCGCCCGATCATAAATCGCGGCGATGTGGTACGTGCCAAGCCAGGGTCGATTACCCGTCGCCTCATTGCCGAGGAGCAACGGGTACCCGTCAGACCAATTGCTGGTATCTCCAGTAACCGTCTCAGTCCCGCTGAGCACACCGTTGACGTAGACCGAGGCCAGACCGCTCGAATCCCGCGTGTACAACACGTGGTTCGGCTGCCCTGCGACGAGGGTTCCGGGATTGGACGACAAACTGGGGGCGAGCCCGTTGGGGCCCGTTTCGCTGGTGCGGAATCGAACCGTGTATGCGTCTCCATCCTGACCCAGCGTGGCGTTGCGGTTCTGCGTGTCGGCAGACAGGCTGAGAATGCGCGCCGGTCCGTCCTGCTGGTTATCGGCTGGCGTGATCCATGCTTCCAGCGTGAGTTCGCCCCCGCTGCGGACGGCAGCTGCAACCCCGTCAGCCGGGATCAGACTGCTGATTAGGGACGGCGACTGGAGCTCCAATCCCCCGCATGCACGCCACTGGGAATTCGCCGGGTTGTCGATCGCCAGGTCCAGTCGCACAGGGTCGTTCGACCGATCAAGAATCAATCCACCCTCGGTCTGATCGAAAGCGTAGTAGGCCAGGAGGTCGTCCGACACTCGCGGCTCCTGGTTGGGATCAAACACCCTGATCCAAACCGTTTGTGAGTCACTCTCGCCACCAGCGTCCGTTGCCGTTAAGAGAACCGGGTACTCCCCCGGCTCCGTAAAAACGAAACTTGTCGCTATGCCTGTAGCCGTCGCGCTATCGGTGAGCTGCCAGCTGTAGCTCAGCGGGTCGCCGTCCGGATCTGTGCTTCCTGAGGCATCAAACTGTACCGATAGCGGGGCAACGCCATGATCAACATCAGCAGTTGCCTGAGCCTCCGGAGGTCGGTTGCAGGAGCCGATGTAACCGGCTTGATAATTGTGAGCGACCTCAAGTGCCGTTAGCGCCCGATCCTGGACCTCCACCAGGTACAAATCGCCGAGCCAAGGCCGTTGTTCACCAACTTCGTTGCCAATCAGAAACCCAAACGACTCCTCCCAGTTGCTTGTAGAGCTTGGGACGTTCTCCGTGCTAACCAGAACACCGTCGATATACAAACGCGCCTCTCCGCTAGCGTTTCGCGTGTAGGCGACGTGGGTCGGCCCCGCCGCTACCGCACCAGGTGGGCTCGACGTACTTGGGTTTAGCCCGTTGTCTCCGGTACCGGTAGTTCGCAAGCGAACGTTGTAGCTGTCCCCGTCCTGCGCCAAGGTGAAATTTCGTGCACTGGTTCCGCCCGATACACCAGCGATTCTCGCAGGCCCCGTTTGCATCACGTTGGCCGGCACAACCCAGCCCTCGACCGTTAATTCGTTGGAGGCTTTGACCGCTGCGATCAGGGCGCTTGCCGAGCTCCCATTTGAAATGACCGTTGGCGCGTTGAGGCGAAGACCGCCGCAGCTCAGCCACTGAGTTGCCGTCGCGTCCGAGATCGTCAGGTGGTTGGCCGCAAAAGATGTGTCGTTGACGGTTGCACCCTGCCCTTCCTCAAATCGATAGGAGGCAACAGCGCGATCACTCACTCGCTGTGAAGGGTCAAACACCTCTACGTCAACGCTCGCAGAGGCGACGTTTCCCGTGTCGTCAGTAACTGTAAGCGTCGCTGAGTACTGCCCGGCGCTCGAATAGGCGTGGCCGACTGTGACTCCCTGTGCGCTGCTGCCGTCGCCAAAGTCCCAATCGAATGACACGAGCGAACCGTCACAGTCCGTGGAGTCGGTGCCCGAAAAGTCGATGAGTTCACCCGTACTCAGGGCAGAACGCTGCAGGCTGATGATCGACTCGGGTTGTCCTGAGCAGGGATTGGCAAGGTCTTGTATCGCCGTCGTGGCCAACGCCCCGTCGTAGAACTTCAGCTCATCAATCAGCCCATGAAACGGGCGATCTCCGGCGCCGGTGGGTTGATTGCCAACGCCGACAGCAATGCTGGGATCTTGGGCAACAGAGCCCGTGAGCGGGAGGCTACCGACAATAACGCCGTCTTTGTAAACGCTCAGGATTGACCCGTCGTACACCATTGCAGCGTGGGTCCAGGTATCGGCACTTAGCGGTTCACCGTCAGCAATCAGAGTCTGCGTCGTGCCGTCAGTTTTGACTCTAGCTCGAAGGTAGTAAAAGCCACCCTGCTCGACCGTACTGAGCATCCAGAGATGGTTGCTCTCCGAAGTACCCGTGGCCTTGGAAACCAACCTTGCTTCATCGGTCGAAAAGCTCTCTGGTCGTATCCAAACGGCGATCGTGAACTGATTGGCGGGAACATCGATCGCGGGAAGATCAACCCGATCGAGGAGTCCGTCGAAGTTCAGGCTTGAACCGGCAATTCCGTTGGCCCGCCACTGACCTGTATCGACAGTTGCCGAGGACGCAGCGTTCAATGCGTCGGCGGTAGCCGAACCCGTGTTTTCGTTAAATTTCCAGTAAGAAAAAACCCCTTGTCCCAAAGACGCACACGGGACCGAGAGCGCCAGGACGGCACCCAGAATCGCTTGGACTGACATACAAAAGGCGCCCCCTGAGACGCCAAAAATTGGGCCAATCCGTGCGAGTTCCTGGGCCCACGGATCGGGCGCTAACCCCGATAGCGATCCTAAAAAGGAATTTTTGCCATGTCAATTGATTCCCGAAAATGCTCAGAAGATCGATTATCGCTCGGGCAAGAGACGGCTAAACCTGTGCCGCATTGCCAAAGCGTCCCACACGAACTCCGGTGAAGCAGAAGGGGGCTCCGTGACCATTGTTCCCTGACTGTTTTTCCCTTCTTACCGCTCTGTGTGAGAAGTTTGTCAGTTCTAGATACCGCCGATGGGCGTATACGTGGCAAAGCCCAGATAGCTTGGTAAACCCAGTCTTAGAAATCCGAAGTTCATTAGGGGGACCTGCCTAACGAGGCTACACAACGCGAGTGAACATTTGGCCTAATATTTCGCAGGCTGGAGCAGGGGTTTCAAGGACTTTCGGCAAGTTTCGGTGAGTTATATTAGGCCGCCGAATACCTTTAACCTGTTGTTTTATATGATTTTTTAGGGTTTTCGAGAACCGGATTTGTAATCAGTAGGTCCCGGGTTCGACTCCTGGTGCCGGCACCATAAAATCAAAAGGTTATGGCGTCTTCGGGCGTTTTTCACGCCTAATATAACTCCCCGAAACCCTCTGAATTCCGCCACAACCTCGTCAATCGGGCTACTGAGCCAAAATAAGCGCGAGCCACTGATTTTATTCCGGCTTTGCTCGTCAGCATTCAACAGCGCTCGTTGGCCTTTCACGTCCCAGATTTTTGTGACCGGGACTGGAACTTTGGGGTCAGGTTCAAGTGCCAGGTTTGGCTGACAAGTCTGATCGGGAATCATCCTCACCGGTTTGGTCAATCGGACCTCAAGGGGCCTTGCCGACCCGAGAGAAGATACAAAGCCCTAACTTAGTCATTTTCGAACGACCACTGTGCCCAAACGGCCTCGGTTTTGCACAAAAACTGCACCCGCACACATTACTCAGCGTGGCAACAACCGGCAGGCGATTTTCGCTGGCGAGATTGACCTTGCCGCACAAGTTTCGAAAAGCCTGTGAATTTATGCCTGGCACTTGAACCTGACCCCATAAATGTCGTTTTTAACCTCTCACCTGGATATTGGGTACAAAGGCGAGGAAAAGCAGAACCGGTGTCGCCAGGCCCAAACAAATAATCCAGATTGATTGGCCTCGGCGGCGGCGATTTTGGAAAACGATAATCAAGCCGGTCACCGCAAAAACCAGCATTGCCAATGCGGAAACTTCGACAAACCACGCCCAGGCGGACCCGGCGTCCCGGTTTTTATGCAGATCGTTGAGCACAGCCAGCGTTGAGCCGCGCTGTACATCGAGAAGGACGCCTTCAGACGTGATGATGGCCTGCGCGTCGCCGGCCGGCGCCTTGTAGCTGAGGGCCACCTCCCCATAGTCCTGGTCAAGCTCGATGCTGTCGGGCACGCCGAGCCCGGCGGCCTCGGTCAGCAGCGCTTGTAGCGCCGTCAGGTCCGGCGCCCAGCTGTCCGAATCGAGCGTTGCCGCCAGCTCCGGCGGCAGGCTCAGCTCCCGCGAGCTGGCGCGCGCGCCGTCGTCGTCGTACCAGCCCCGGCTGAGCGTAAAGCCGGTAACGCAGAAGAACACCAGCGTCACAAACAGCAGGGAGGAGCTGTAGAGGTGAACCGTCCGCGCCAGGTTAAACCACCACATGCGCGATTTCATGGGGCCGCCGCTCGCTGCGTGTTAACGATATTCGTCAGCGACTGCACGGCACCGTTGAGGTCGTAGGCGCCGGGAAACTCCTTGAGCGTGTCCTGCAGCTTGCGAAGCGCCGCCGGATAGTCCGAACGGGCAATGAGCGACTTGGCCTCACCGACCATGGCCTGCTGCCGGAACTCCGTTAGCACCGACGCTCGCTGAAAGGCCAGAGCGGCGCGGGAGGCCTGACCCTGGCTCAGGCTCAGCTCGCCCAGCGCCAGCAGCGCCGGCCCGTTGCTGCCGTCTCGATCCACCGAGCGTCGGTAGTCCGCGATCGCCTGGCGCGGCTGATCGCTCTGCTCCGCCAATCGCCCGCGAATGTAATAAAAGCGGCTCTGCTGATCCGGCCGGTAGTTCGACAGCCGTTGCTCCATGGCATCCAGTATTTGCTTTGCGTAGCGTTGTTCACCAGCGCGCAGCAGCCAGTCCGCCAGCTCGCTCACGAACGATACGTCTGCGCTGGACGCCAGCACCGAGGCTGAGGCCAGCGCCGCGCCGCGCTTCGGATTGCCGGCCTGCACCGCCAGCTGTGCCGCCACCTGGCGGTTCTCGGCCGAGTCGTCCCCAAGCCGCAGGCTCACCTCAAGGCTCGCCAGGGCGCTGAGCGGGTTGTCCTGGCGCAGAGCCAGGTTGGCTCGCTGCTGCCAGAGCATCGAGTCGCTGGGGTTCTCGGTCAACATCTGGTCGATCAACGCGCTCGCGCCGCTCTCGTTGCCCGATTCGGTTAGGGCTAGCAGCAGCCCCGAGCGCCACTGGCGGTTTTTCGGCTGCAGCAGCAGCGCCTGCTGATAGCCGCTGACCGCACCCCAGGGGTTGCCCAGCTTGATATTGAGATAACCGAGCTGACCAAACGTCTGGGCGTCGCCCGCACCGAGCCGTACCGCATCCGCAAGATGCTGCTGCGCTTCGTCGTATTGGCCTTCGATTAGGTAAAGCGTGCCGAGCCCGGCGTGCGCGCGGGTGAAGTCGGGCGCAAGCTTCAGGGCCGCCCGATAAGCCTCAATGGCGGCCCCTCGCTCGTCCAGGGTCGAGTAGAGCTGGGCCCGGAGCATCTCAAAGGCGGCGCTCACGGGCGTTTCCTGGCTCTCCAGGAGCACGAGCGCGCCCCGATAGTCCTGCTGCCGTACCAGAGCGCCGAGCTCCTGGGCCAGCGCAATTTCCTCTCCCGGAATCGAGGGCTCCGTATCCCATACCACCGGCGCGAGCGGCTTAAAGATGGCCTGAGGTTCGGGGACGGTCACCGTGAGCTGCGCAAGCGATGCCGAGCAAAAGAGCAGTCCCACAAGATTCAGTCCTGTTAGCTGTGTTGGCTTCATGTCGCACTAAAGACCAGAGGCCAGACGAAGGCTGCTCGAACCCGCTCGCCGTCTTTCTCGGGTGGCGTAAAGCGGGCCCGGCCCATCAGCGCGCGGAGCTGCGGTTCGATCTCGGGATAGGGATTTTCGACAATCCGGCGCAGCGTCACCGCGCCCGTCGTGTCGATGACCACCTGAGCCCGGACCCGAATCTTCGTCACGCCCTTCGCGCGCAGCGCGGCAGGAAACTGAATTCGCAGGTCGGTCAGCAGCCGCGGCCGGCCATCCAGCTGGGCCAAGCCAAACTCCTGCATGCTCGCCGTCACGTTGATATCAAACTCCAGCGGACGGACCTCGCTCACCGGCGCTTCCAGGTCTTCGACCTTCAGCGACGGCCGCAGAGTCGCCGGCGGCAGGCTTAGCGGCGACGTGCCGGCGGAAGTCAGATCCAGCGGCAGTGCGTCGGGTGCGCTCTGCTGGCTGCGCGTAGTCGGTGGCGGTGGTGGCGGCGGCGGCAGCGCCGCGTTTATCTCCAGCCGCTGCAGCTTGGGTCCCGCTTCCGTTGGCGCGTTGAGTCTCTTGAGCAGCGTCAGCGCAGCCACAAGTCCCGTCGTGAGCGTGATGCTCAGCACTACCGAAAGGCTTTGGCGCAGTATGCTCATGACTCCGATCGCGTCGCCAGCAGTACGTTGTCAGCGCCGGCGATCTTGAGCTGGTCCATCACCTGGACCAGCAGCTGCGTTGGCACCGCCGCATCAGCCTGGATGATGACCGGCGTGTCGGGCGTGTCGAGCAGCGGACCGACGGCCGACGGAATACCCACCAGGCCAATCGTTGCCCCGGCGTGCACCACGTCTCCACCAGCGGTTACCGCGACAATGATCAGGTTGCTGCTGACGCGCGCCCCCGACGTGGCGGTGGGTTTGTCGATCTCAACACCCGCCTCGCGCACAAAAACCGTGGAGACGATAAAGAAGATCAGCAAGATAAATACAATGTCGATGAGCGGCGACAGATCGATGCGCGTCTCCGCGTCATCCTGCAGCCTGGCCTCCAGGCGTCGGCGCATTATGACGTTGCCTCCGCGGCGCGCGCGGCGCGACCGGAACGCAGCGCCTCAACCTGCGCGGTCCGCCGGCGCCCCTGGAGCCAGGCGAGCGCAAGCCAGCCGGGAATCACCAGCAGCAGGCCAAGCTGGGTCGAGTACATGGCCGACGCAATGCCTCCCGTAGCCAGCGTTTCGGGGTTAAAGCCGTAGTCAAGCGCCATCTGCGCAAAGGTGTCCATCAATCCTACCACCGTGCCGTATAGCCCAAGGAGCGGGAGCGCGCCGAGCATGGTACGAAGACCGGGGGCCCACAGGGAGCAGCGGTGACGCCAGGCGGCGTCGCGGCGGCGGGCGAGCAGCAGATCGAGCAGCAGCGCGTACACCACAACCGCGGTCAGTAGGATGAGCCACACGGCCGGGTTATCCAGCTGTTGCTGAAGATCCGTCAGCATGCGCCTAGCCCGCAGCCTCGGCCAGCCGGACCGCGGTCGACTCCAGCTGAGAACCATAAGAGTCGGCCTTACGCTTCAGCAGCGCGTGAGCGATCAGCGAGGGTACGGCGACCACCAGCCCCAGCTCGGTCGTCACCAGCGCCTCAGAAATCCCGCCTGAAACCGCCGCCGGGTCACCGGAGCCAAAAACGGTCATGGACTGAAACGTTCGGATCATGCCCGAGACCGTGCCCAGCAGGCCCAGCAGCGGCGAGACCGTGGCCGTGATCGCCACGGCACCTATGAGCCGCTGCAGCCGGTGGCGCTGGCCCAGCAGAAAGTCAAAGAGCTGGTCTTCCTTTTGCTGGGTGGAGCCAGGCGCGGTGGCCAGCTCCACCAACGCGTTCAGCGGCGCCGGATGGCTCGCGGCGGCGCTGGCGTCGCCGGCCTTGATCGATCGGACGGAGCTCACCAGCGCGGTAACGCGGTCGGCGGTCATCCGCGGCAGCCTGAGGAACTGAATCACTTTGATCAACGCGATAACGAGCGACAGCAGCGCGAAGGCCATGATCGGCACCACCCAGACGCCGCCGGCCTGCAGGTGCTCTGCCAGACCCTGGCGCGCACTCTGGAGCTCCAGGTAGCGACCCTGCGTGGGATCAAGCGTCGCCAACGACCGACCACCGCCGGTCAGCGCCTGAAGCGAAGCCAGCGCCTCGCCTTCAAACGACCAGCTCAGCCGAGGCTCGACGCCCTTCTCCTGAGTCAGCAGTCCACCGCCGCCAGCGTGGACAAACCAGGTCAGCGGTCCGACGCTCAGCGCCTGGCCGTCGACCGCCTGGCCAGTGACGTCGATTGCGGAGGTGGGGCCAAAACCCGGCGAGAGCTGCGCGTCCAGGCGCACCAGAGATTGGCGAAGAATCGCAGTCACCGCTTCGAGGCTCTTGCCGTCGACCGACGCCATGTCGGTGCGGCGCCCGTAGTCCAGCAGCAGGCTGCGCTGGTAGTTATCCTGCTCCTGCCACTTTTCAACGCGGCTTTGCAGTACTTCCAGGCCCAGAGTCTGATCGTCGGCGGCGCGCTGGAACTCTGCCGCCTCGCGCCGCAGCTCCAGCACCTGCTGCTGGGCCTGACCCAGCTGACGACTCAGCCGGACGGACGCCGCGGCCACCCGCTGCTCGGCGGCGGCCAGGCGCGTGCGGGCGTCGTCAATATCAGCGAGGAGAGACTGCTCGACGTCCGGTTGAGCCAGCGAAACGAGCGGAAGGTATGTCAGCGCAAGCAGTCCGGCAAGCAGCCCCCTCACGGTGTGCCGGATTAAGACAGACTTGTTCACGGTGACTCCAGCTCGATGGGCAGCGTCACGGGCGCGGCGAGCGTCGGGTCTCCGAGCATGCGCACGGCCGCGAGGACGGACGCTGGATCAAGCTCGGGGATCTGATCTGCGCCACGCCAGCGCCAGCCATCAGCCTCGGCCCGGCCGAAGCCGGCAAAGGCGCCGTCCTCACTGGTATACCAGCCCTGAGAAAGCCCGAGAAAAACCTGCTGGACCGCATAGCGCGTGCCGGTGTCGTCGGTCATGGTGGTCTGATGCAGCGTGATTCGCTGATCGAATTCGGCCGCTTCGCTCAGCATCCCAACCACCTGCTGCAGCCGCTCGCTGTCGCTTAGCGCATCCCCGGCCGCCAGCGTGTCCAGATGGGCCTGCCAGGCCGCGTTCAGAGGTGGCGGCAGCCGTTCGTGAAGCGCCGTCAGGACCGTAAGCGTCCCGTCCAGCGCTTCGCGGAGCGCCTGCTGCGCCTGCTCAAGACGCTGCTGCTGGGCGGCAAGCTGGATACGACGCTGGTCCACCTCGCTGCGGGCGCCTCGCTCAACCTCCAGAAATTCGCTGAGCGTCTGCCGCTCGGCCTGGAGGAGCTCCAGCTGCAGCTTGAGCAGCGGCTCTCGCACCCGCCACTGGTTTTCCACCGTCGAGATCTGCTGCTCGAGCGTTGTCCACTGGCGCACTAGCGCGTCCAGCTCACGCCAGTCGTTCGACCGCGCAACCGGCGCCAGCTGAAAGGCTAGGAGCAACACGGAGAAGACGGCCGCAGCTTGCAATCGCCACGCCGTCAACCGCGGGGAGCGCGCGATGTGTTGTTGTTTCATGGGGCAACTTTTATTGCTTGTGAATACAGATCGCCAACGTCAGCTCGAGGAGACCGGGCTGCCGTTAGCCGGCCGATGATCATAGCGCGACCATCATACAAATACGAATGCTTTTGCGAATGACTATCATTTGCAATCCTGGTCAATTAATGGGAAATTAACGGGATAGCCAGTTGTTACCAGAGGATTCCCAGCATGAAACGTGTGATTTCTACCGCCTTGATTCTTGCCATGAGCGTCACCGCCGCCATTGCCGGCTCGAGCGACAACGCGAGCAGCAGCAAAATCAGCGCAAAAGACCGCATGAATCAGTGGAAGCAGGAAGGCAGACGCCTATCTTTTATCGACCGCCACGACCATGACGGTGACGCGCGGGTCAGCACAATCGAATTCGAACAGTCGCGCCGCGATCGCTTCGACCTGACGGACGCCGACAACAACGGCGTTGTCACCGTTGTTGAGTATCAGAACGAATGGGAAGACCGCATGGATGCTCAGCTCGAGCTCGACCGACGAGCGCGGGTCAAGCAGGCCGAGGTCCGCTTTGGCGCGATGGACAAAAATGACAATGACGTCATGGAGTGGGAGGAGTACGCGGCGTCAGGCGATCGCATGTTCACCCGTCGCGACACCAACGAGGATCTTGTGGTCGACGCCATGGACCCTCCGAGCAGCTACAGCTGGACACCGAAGCCCGACAGCGAGCTGACGGCGGAAGAGCTTCAGCAGCGGCGTGATCGCCAGATCGCGTACGCCCGAAACATGCTGGAGATGCCAACCACGCACAACCTCGAAGGCATGATGGTGAAGTACGACCAAAACGCTGACGAGCGCATCGACCGCGAAGAGTTTGACGTCAAGCGACGTGCGGACTTCGACCATACCGATTTCGACGGCAACGGCGTGCTGACCGCAGAGGAGTACGTCAGCGAATTTGAGGACCGGATGGACGAAGCGATCGAGTCCTTCCGGGTCTCCTCCATCAAGCAGAGCAAGCGACGCTTCGAGTCTCTCGACGACGACGCTAGCGGTGAAATGAGCTTCGCCGAGTATCGCGAGTCCGGCAATCGGATCTTTGCCCGATACGACGTGAGCGGTGACGGCTACATCGCGCAGGAGGACCCGATGCCGGTGCCTTTCGAAGAGGAAGAGCCCAAGCAGGAGATCGCCGCAAACGCCGAGTAATCGGTATCGGCGAAGGGTCCCATCATGACTACGAAAGGCCTTCGTCGCAGCCTCGCTGCGACTCTAGTGCTGTGCTGTCTAACCAGCCAGGCCGAGACGCTTCAGTCGCGCCACGTCGAAGGCGTACTGGGGTCCAGCATGGACCTCAGCATAGCGGGCGCCACCAGCGATGAAGCTGAGGCCGCCTTTGCGGCGGCGGTCGCCGAGACCGAGCGGCTGGAGCAGCTTCTCAGCAGCTATCTCGACGCCAGCGAGCTTTCTACGCTGAACGCAGAACGCTCGCTGCCGGAGCTATCACCCGAGCTGGCTGAGCTGATCGATCTTTGCCGCCGATGGGAGGACCGCAGCGCCGGCGCCTTCAGCTGCAAGCTCGGAGGGGTGCGGGCCCTGTGGCGTCAGGCGGAAACCGATCAGGAACAACCCAATCGTCGCGCGATCCGCGCGCTGGCGCGAACGCTGAAGCAGACCCCGCTCCCGTCGGCCGACAGCCGGCCGTACGTGCTACCCGATCCGATCGAGCTGGATCTCGGCGGGATTGCAAAAGGCTACATCATCGATCGCGCTTTGGCCGCCGCGCAGGCTGCGGCGCCCGATGCCTCTGGCATCAAGGTCGACATTGGTGGCGACGGCCGCTACGCCGGACAGCCGGGCGCTGACGCCAGCTGGCGCGTGGGCTTGGCGCCGCCGGAGGCCGTCGACAACGCGACCGTCAGCGCACTGGCGCTGGCCGACAAGGCGGTGGCTGCATCGGGGCACCGGTCGCGTTTCTACAAGATCGGGCGGCGACGTTACAGCCACGTGCTGTCAGCGCGAGACGGCTGGCCTGTCTATCAGGGTGCCGCCTCCTACGTGGTCGCCGATTCAGCGCTGGCGGCGGACGTCGGCGCCACGGTGCTCGCGAGCCTGCCGCCTGGCGACGGGTTCGAGTGGGCCGGCGATCAGGCGGGTCTTGAAGCGCTGATGATCCTCGAGGCGGGACGCCAGCTTGCGTCCGACGGGTGGCGCGCCATGGAGCTTTCCGATGTCACAGACGCCGAAGCGCCGCTGCTGACGCTCACCTACACGATCCCCAAGATTTCCGCCGGCAAGTATCGCCGCCCCTACGTCGCGGTATGGATTACCGATACGGAGCGTCAGCCGGTTCGAAACCTCCTCATTCTGGGCGAACAGGAACGCTGGGCGCAGGAAAACCCCCGCTGGTGGCGCGCCGTCGGGCGCCGCGATGCCAGCGTGCTCGAGGGCTACGCAAGGGCAACCCGCCGCCCCGGGACCTACGAGGTGGTCTGGGACGGCCGTGACGATCGCGGTCAGCCGGTGTCCGGCCAGCGCTTTCGACTGCATCTGGAAGCGGCCCGCGAGCACGGCGACCACAGCTATCGCACCGTCGATCTGGACCTTAGCGCGCCGGAAACGCTGGAGCTGCCGGCGGAAGGTGAGCTCGGCAACGTAGCAATCACTTGGTCCGACGACCTGCCGACGAGCAACGTCGCCAGCGCGCCATGACAACCAAACAACATCAACAACCAAGAAAGACCTTGGGGACATTTTCGTCAATCCAACGCCCGCTGTAAGGGCCGGGTGACCAATCCACCCGAAAGCAGGAGCTACTCCAGGAGTTAAGCAATGAAAGCAACACAACGAACGTTACTAAGCATCGCCATAGCGACGTCTTTGGCGGCTAACGCCCAGGACGGCATGGACGAGCTGGACGAAACTGTCATCGGTGCTGAGGAGGCGGTGGCCGTCGACGACCACGTGCTCGGCACGGACGACCTCATCCGCCAGATGACCGACACCATTGAGGACACGGTGCGCTACATTCCCGGCGTTCAGGTAAACGACACGGGCAACCGCTTCAACGACGACGGCTTCAACATCCGCGGCCTTGAGGGCGACTTTGTCGCGGTCACCATTGACGGCGTGGATCAGGGCGAAACGCTCAACCCGCCGACCTTTGCCCCCTACGGCGCCTTCGGCTCCAGCCGCGGTGCGGTGGAGGTGGAAACCGTCAAGGCCGTGCGCATCACCCGCGGCCCTAATTCGGTCACCGACGGTAACGGCGCGCTCGCGGGGTCTGTGATTTACGAGACCAAGAGTCCGAGAGACTTCCTGACGTCTGAGAAAGACAGCGCCATCGCGCTCAAAACCGGCTTTGACGATCGCTCCGACGAGGCGATGATTTCGGCGGCGTTTGCCAATCGCTTCGGCAGCCTCGAAACCCTTTTGATCTATACCCTGCGCGACGGCAACGAGCGTGAGTCGCACAGCAGCGGTGCCGACATTCTTGGGCCGGAGCGCGGCCAGGCAGATCCGATGGATCGCGAAGAGCAGTCCATCCTTGCCAAGGCGGATTACTATCTGACGCCCGATCAGCGCCTCGGTCTGGTGGTAGAGCAGAACCGCCGCGAAGCGACCTCATTCCCGCTGTCGCGTCAGTCTCCGGTCTATTTTGACTTCATTACGGACGACACCAACGATCGGGATCGCGTCGGCATCGAGTATGAGTGGACCAACGCCGGGGTCACCATGTTCGACAGCCTGCTTGCCGCCGCCGATTATCAGAACCTCGAGACGCGCGGCATTTTCCAGTTTGGCTTTTCGGGCTTCAACGGCGATCCAACCGACGACTATCTGCGAACCGAAGACCGTGCCTTCGACCAGGAGAGCGTGACCGTCGGCGTGGACTTCACGAAGTCGCTGGACTGGGGAAGCCTGAACCATCAAATTAGCTACGGCGCTGAGTACCAGCAGGGTGACGTACAAAACCGGCGGTTTGACATCCGGTTCAATACGCTTTCGCCGGACAGCGGCCTTCGGTCGTTTGTCGAAGACCGCAGCTGGGTGCCGGACACCGAGTCTACGCAATTTACGGTCTATGCGCGCGACGAGGTTGAGCTGAACGATCAGTGGTCCGTCTTCGGCGGCTTCCGTTATGAGACGACCGAATACGATCCGCAGGTGAACGACCTGTTTACCGACCCGGTCGGCGAAGCCGTGCAGGACGCTGACTTCACCGCAACGGTGGGTGAGCTCGGCGTGTCGTTCTCGCCAATCGCTGGCCACACGTTCGGTCTGGCGGTCGGCCAAGGCTACAAGGCGCCGACCACTCAGGATCTTTATCTCGACGTTTCTAGCGACACCATAACGGACATCAACACCGGCCAGACTTTCACCGATTTTGACGAAATCTCAAATCCGGGTCTGGATGCCGAACAGTCGACGAACTACGAGCTTAGCTACATGTACGAGTCGCCCCGGGCGCAGGTGGCCATCACTGCATTTCAAAGCGACTACGAAGACCTGATCCAGACCGTACCCGGTTTTGTATCTTACGGTCAGGAGGTCACCGTGCAGCAATGTGGCTTCGGCGGCTGCAATAACGTGACTCTCACCGGCGACAGCATCTTTCGCGCGGAAAACGTCGGCGAAGTGGAAGCGGCTGGCTTTGAGGTGGACGCACGCCTGCGGATGACCGAGCTCTGGGCGATGCGCTTCGGCTACTCTCACGTGTCCGCCGAACACCGTAACGACAGCCCTACCGGAGCGTTTGAGAATGGTGACGTGCTGGCATCGGAGTCCCCTGATTCGGCCGTGCTGGGACTGGATTACACGGCACCCGCAGGAAACTGGGGCGCATCCGCATTCTGGACGTGGACGGATTCTCGACCCGAAACGGACGACCTGAGCATTGCCACGCTCAATAACTTCGACGGCCCGGTGGCGTTCGCCGACTCGTGGAACACGCTCGACCTGCTGGGCTTCTACGAGATCGAACGCTACGGCATGCGGATGTCGCTGGCGCTGCGAAACGTGCTCGACGAGGACTACTTCCGCTGGGAGGTGATCAACGGCGTACGCCCCGGCAACGGTGGTTTCTTTGCCGGAGCAGCAGGCAACGGCTTCGAGCGATTCACGGAGCCAGGTCGCAGCATCTCCTTTGATTTGAGTATTGCCTTCTAAGCTTTAACGCACTGCCTGGCGTACGACCACCGTACGCCAGGCAGCTGGACAACGTGGAAATTATGGGGTCAAAATTATGGGGTCAGGTTCAAGTGCCAGCCTTGGCTGACAAGTCAGATCAGGAATCATCCTCACCGGTTTGGGCAATCGGACCTTATGGGGCCTTGCCAACCTGGGAGAAGATACAAAACCCTGGCTTTGTCATGTCGGAACGACCACTGTGCCCAGACGCCCTCGGTTTTGCCCAAAAAATGTACCCGTACATATCATTCAGCGCGGCAACAACCGACAGGCGATTTTCGCTGCCGAGAGTGACCTTGCCGCATACGCGCATTGGCTAAGAGAAAGGGCTGAAAAGTTTCAAGTAGAAATTCACGGCTGGGTGTTCATGACCAATCATGTACATCTACTCCTAACGCCATCGACCGATTCGGGTATTTCAAAGCTGATCCAAAGCCTTGGCCTACGATACGCGCGGCACTTCAATTACACGTATGCCCGATCTGGCTCACTCTATGACGGGCGGTTCAAGTCCTGCCTGGTGGAAGATCACAACTACTTGCTGACATGCCTTCAGTACATAGAACTCAATCCACTACGCGCCGGCATGGTGACCGACCCCGGAAATTACCCCTGGTCAAGCTACCGCTCTCACGCGTTCGGCTTGCCGGCAAAAATGTGGAGTCCACACCCGCTGTATCGCTCCCTGGGCGAAAACCCAAAGCAACGCCAGCAAGCCTACCGCCAGCGCATCACCCAGCAACTCGATCAAGTCGTCATGACCAAAATTCGCCACTGCATCAACACCGGTATGACACTAGGATCAGATAAGTTCAAAGCCCAGATTCGCGCCCTGACCAACTAGCCTTTCTGCACGACCTCATGCCTGGCACTTGAACCTGACCCCACAAATTTTGACCCCACAAATTTCGCGAGCGACGGCTCTGCCGTTGGCAGCTTGCCCACCGTCCGATGCCAGGCCTTCCGCTCAGTCGAGTCCACTTCCCCAGTCCCGAATACCTGAACGATAAGCTGTCCGGCACCGTCGAACGCCTCAACGCTGAGCGCAGGGCCCCGACGGGTGGGTTTCTCAACCGCCCAGACCTCGGCGATCTGATCGAGGCGTAGGTGCAGATTGAAGCCCGGGTCGAGCACATTTTGCCACGGACCCATCCGCTTTAGCTGATGGATCGGCCCGGAGTGAATCTGGATACAGCCCCGGTTCCCAACGAAGATCATTACCGGGAGGCTGCTGGCGCTCAGCGCCTGCAACAGCTCGTCCACCGAGCTTTCGCTCAAAGCGCGGGCGAACGGCTCGCCGGCCATGCGGTAAGCACCGAGTCGATTCATCTTCAGCCGCGAAATCAGCGTCAAAAACTGGTGGGTATCGGTGAGGCCCGCCCACTGCTCCAGGAGGCGATCACGCTTGGCCACATCGCCACGCGCGGGCTCCGGCATCGACCGCTCTAACGTCTCCAGCAGCCCGGTCGGTGGTTCCAGCTGTTGCTTGCGCAACGCCTCCCACGCAGCGAGCTTCGATCCATCACGCAAAAACACTTTGTGGACAGCGTCCCCGGCCTCGTCGAAGACCTGGATGCTGCGCCGAACGCCGTCATCCAGCGGCTTTTCGAGCATGAACGCATGGCACCACTTGGATGGGAAGATCCGCAGGTCGATGTGCTCGCTGAGCACCATCGCCGCGTGATCGCCGGGACGATAGTTGTCATAAACACCGTCTTTTTCATGCACGCACGCGTCGTTGCGGGTTAGCGCCATCACCTCGCCCATGCCTTCAAGCTGAGGTATCAGCTCGTCCGGGTGCGCAGGAACGCGCCAGGCGTTGCTGCCGCACTGCGCCGCCACCAGCTGCGCTTCGCTAACGCCATACTGACTGCAGAAATCTCGTTCGCGAAGCTTGGGGTGCTCTGCACGAAGCGCCAGAAGCTCGTCGGTTGTTGTCGGTCGGTTGCGGTCGGTCACAGAACAGCCTGAAAGGTCTCGAGTTCCGGGTGAGCCAGGTAGGTACCCTTCGGAGCACTGGCCTGCGCGTGCGCCTTGCGAAATGCATCCGACTCCGTCCAGGCCTTAAAATGTGCTTCTGATTCCCACACGGAGTGCGAGGCGTAAAGCACATGGTCGTCCTTTTCTGGACCCTTCAGCAGGGAAAATGTCTTGAAGCCCGGCACGGTCTCAAGATACGAATCGCGCTGACGCCAAACGTTTTCGAAACCTTCTTCGAAGCCCTTGGCGATTTTGAATCGGTTCATTGCCAGATACATATCAATCTCATCTCTTATCAGGTGTGAATAACCAAGCGCTGCAGGCCAGCGTGCTGCTCGACCTGCACCGGCGTTGAGTAAACAGCGGACAGAAGTTCATCTTGCAAGACCTCTGACGGGGAACCGAAGGCAGCCAGCTCGCCATGCTGCAGGATCGCAATGCGCTGGGCGAACCGAGCCGCGAGGTTGAGGTCATGCATTACAGCAAGCACGCCGATGCCACCCGCCGCGGCCTCAGCCGCTCGCTTGAGCAGCGTCAGCTCATGCGACAGATCGAGGCTGGAGGTAGGCTCGTCCAGGAGCAAATACTGATCCTGACCATCGGTCGCAGTGTCCTGCAGCTGGAGCAGCGCCCGGGCGAACTGAACGCGCTGCTGCTCCCCACCCGACAGCGTGTTGTAGGAGCGGGTGAGCAGATGCTCGATGTCACAGTCGACACAGAGCTGAGCGGTCGCCTCGCGGAACTGTGCATCTGACATTGTGCTGCCCACCACGCCCAGCGCGAGTACTTCCTCAACGCGGAAATCAAACACAATGGTTGCGTTTTGCGTCATCACCGCTCGACGCCGGGCGAGCTGCTGCTTGTCTATGGTTCCAAGCGGACTTTCGTCGAGAAACACGCTCCCTGCTGTCAGGTGAAGCTGACCGGCAAGCGCCTTCAGCAGGGTGCTCTTGCCCGCGCCATTGGGCCCGATGAGTGCCGTAAAGACGCCTCGCTCGCACGAGAGACTGACGTCCCTCAAGATCGACGCGCTGCCAATAGTCACGCTGGCGTTTTCGCACCGCAGACTCATCGAGCCCGCACTCGAGTAATCAGCCATAAGAAGAACGGTGCACCAATGGCGCTGGTCACAAGGCCCACCGGAATTTCAGCTGGGATGGCCAGCGTGCGCGCCAGCGTGTCGGCAACCACCATGAGGGTTGCGCCGAGCAGCGCGGCGCACGGGAGCACAAAGCGGTGCGATGCGCCGCCCATCAGGCGGATCAAGTGCGGCACGATGAGGCCCACGAAGCTGATAATACCCGACAGCGCAACTCCTGCACCGACTACGGCAGCACTGCCCAGGATCGCCGTTTTCTTGAGCCTCTCGACGTTGACGCCAACAAACTCCGCCTCGGCTTCCCCGAGCTGAAACTGGTCGAGACGACGACTTTGCCGTAGCAGCAAAAAAGCAGCCGCCACAATGGGAATGAGTGCGGGGATGACGGTTGTCCAGGTAGCTCGGCCAAACGAGCCCAGGGTCCAAAACACCAGTGCTCGCAGCTGGCGTTCGTCGCTCATATATTGGAAGGCGCCAATGCCAACGGTGGACAGTGCATTGATCACGATACCAACCAGCAGCATCGTGACGACGCTGAAGTGGCCAAATCGCTTAGCAAACAGATACAGAAAACCCGTGGCACAGCCGGCGCCGGTAATCGCTGCCAGCGGCATGAGAAACGGCGCTAGCCACGCGGGCGTCGCGATGCCCGCGCCCAGGACGATATAACAGATGGCGCCGATCGCAGCACCACCCGACACGCCGATCAATCCCGGGTCCGCGAGCGGGTTGCGAAACAGCCCCTGCAGTACAGCACCGGCCAGGGCGAGTGCCGCCCCGACGAACGCTGCCAAAACAATGCGCGGACCGCGAATATCGAACAATACCGTTTTTTGCAGCTCGGCTTCGGCGGAGTCCCCGAGCAGGCCGTTTAAAGATATGGGGATGGCCCCGGAGACGATTGCGGTCAGCACCGACACACTGAGCCCCGCGACCAGACCAACAGTCACCAGCCGCTGCCGGTCGGCGGGGCTGAGCCTGCGGTTTGTCGGCGGCGATATGGTCTGGGCTGACCCGGTCGCTACCGGACGATCGAGACTCCCAGCGCCGCTGCTGGAAGGCAGGTCGCTTCCTTCATTGGGCATTCGGCGAAGCGTCTTTGAAGGCCTCGGCGAGCTGAGCGGCCGCCCCCAGCGTGCGTGGACCGAAGCCCAGCATCGTCATACCGTCCAGTGCAACGATCTGCCGGTTTCGGCCTGCCGTCGTCAGCCGTACCGCCGGGTTTGCCACGATGCCGTCAACACCGCCAGCCGCCTGAACGCCACGCTCCGGCATCACGATGACATCAGGGTTTGCTTTGACCATCGCTTCCAGCGACATGGGTTTCCAGCCATCTACCGATCCGAACACGTTGGTTGCCCCAGCCATCGCCAGAAGGCCGTTGCCGGAGGTTTCAGCGCCGGCAGCTGTCGGCGTACCGTCGCGCAGGTTCAGCAGTACGGCCGCCTTGACCGTGCCTCGCTCTAGTGCCCTGAGCTCCTCAAGCGCGGGCTCAAGCTCGCCAGCGATCAGCTGATCAGCGCGCTCCTGGAGATCCAGAACCTGACCGACGCAGCGAACCTTGTCGATGATGCCCTGACCGGTGTGAACCTCTTCCAGGCGCATGATTTCAACGTTGGTGGACCTGATCTGATCCAGAACCTCGGGCGGGCCCATATCGTCCTCGCCCAGGATCAGCGTTGGA
This sequence comes from Pseudomonadota bacterium, assembly GCA_039033415.1. Taxonomy (NCBI): domain Bacteria; kingdom Pseudomonadati; phylum Pseudomonadota; species Pseudomonadota bacterium. The sequence goes on from JBCCCR010000023.1 coordinate 25,111, forward strand.
TTCAGCGACAGCATCCCCTCAGCAGACAGGGCACGGACGTAGCCGATCGACGGCAGCTCGGTAGCCTCCGGCGGGTAGTTTGACGTGGTGTCCACGGCAGCCAGCCGGTCCTGCGCACCCAGCAAATAGACGATCTCCGTGATGGACCCGCCAGCGACCGCAATGCGGGAGCTGTCTCCCGCACGTTCACAACTCCACGCAGCTGCCGGCAGCAGCGCCGCCAGCAACAGAATTCGAGCAACCATTACAGATCGATTCTCAGCGTGGCACCAGCGTTGAAACCGGGCTGCGTAAAGCGACCTGGCGCGTCAGCGCCGATACCAGCGGTGTCGATCCAGCGGATGTACTCACGATCACCGATATTGAACAAGCCGGCGTTAAGCGAAATCTTTGGCGTGAACTGGTAGTACCCGATCAGATCGACAATACCGTACCCGTCAGTGGCAAGACGGTCGCCATCGATATCGTCGGGGTCCTTCGCGTCAACCAGCGTCCAAAGCAACTCGGCGCCCCAGCGCTGGCTCGGCGCATCGTAGGCGAAGCCGAAAACGCCCGTCAGCGGCTCAACCGTGTTCAACGGGCTGCCGGACGCATCATCTTCACCGTCAGCATAGGCGATGGAAGCGCGGACGCGGAAGTTCTCGAGCGCGTCGGAGTAACCCCCAAGTAGCCAGTCGCCGCGGAACTCGGCGCCCTTAATTTCAACCGCACCCCGGTTAATGGACTGGAAGGTGAGCAAGCCGTCGGCCGGGTCAATCCCACCGGTCGCCAGGAACTGAGGCGCAATGGCAAACGACTCAATAAAGTTCTCATAGTCGTTCCGGAAGGCGGTTAGCCGCCAGGTGCTGCGGTCGCCTGTGCCGCCGATGCCAATCTCGAAGCCATCGCTGCGCTCAGACTCAAGATTCGGATTAGCAATCGTTTTGTAGCCGCCGATGAAGTTGGTGAAGCCAACGTTGACGTCGTCATAGGGCGGTGCGCGGAAGCCTTCGCTATAGCGCCCGTAGAGCGACAGGTAGTTGGTCAGCTCGTACACCACGCCCAGCTTAGCGGTCACCTCCGAATCCTCGTAATCCTCCGGCAGCGGCGACCCGGGGTTACCTGCGAGGTAGATTTCGTCAGCGGTGGCGTTTGCGTCGAAGTCGTCGTAGCGCAGGCCCGGAGAGATGGCCAGACGACCGTCAAGAAACAGGATCTCGTCCTGAAGGTAGAACGCAGTCTGCTCAACTTCGGTCAGCGGAAAATCCCGCGTTGGAAATGCGGTGAATTCCGGCAGCGGGATCCCGTCGACGGTCTGGGTAAAACCATCTCGGCGGCTGGCGTTGTCGGTTTGAAACCAGTCAAAGCCGTAGCTGATCAGGTGTTCAGCGCCAAACAGGTTCAAACCCTTGTCGAACTGGGCGAATGCACCGGAGATTTCCTGCTCGTAGCGGGAGGTGCGGTTACGGAAGTTGGGGCCAAACGTTGGGCTCAGTCGGTCTTCACTCGTAACCTGAACGGTCTCGGAATCCTGCACATAGGCGGTGGCCTGAATGCGATTGGCGAAGGGAAGATCGCCCTGAAAGCGGTAGGAGACCGAGGTGCGTGTGCGCTCTCGAGTATCGACGGCATCCCGGGTTTGAGTCACCGTGCCCCTGCTCACCAAACCGTAGTCGGACAGCACCTGCGTATCTGCATCGTTTGTGAAGTAATCGACGCTCACCGAAAACTGGTGCGCTTCGCTGGGTGCGTAGGTCACGCGGGCCAGAATGTTGTCCGATTCGATCGACTGCGGGTCGGCAAACTCGCGAGTTGGGCCCGTTCCCCCGACCGACCCATTCGTTTCGGTTTCAGAGAAATCGCGGCGGGTATAAGTCAGCAGGCCGGCAAGCTGCTCATTACCGCCGGCGAAGGTCACCGTTCCAACCGTACTCTCATCAGCGCTCGAGTAGCCGAGCTTGAGTCCGGTGTAAAACGGATCTCCATCGCGCAGGTAGTCCTGCGGCTGGCGAGTCGTGAGTGCCACGACGCCGCCGAGCGCGTCGCTGCCATATAGAGAGGACGTCGGTCCACGGGCAATCTCCGCCCTATCGAGCGACTCCAGATCGACGAAATCTCTCCTGGCGCTCAGGAACGGGCCGAATGAGAACTCTTCGGGCACCCGAATACCGTCGACAACTGTGAGCACGCGATTGCCGCCGATGCCCCGGATGTTGAAACCACCGAGGCCGAAACGGCTGCCGGTGCCGCCGACGGATACGCCAGGTTCGAAGCGAACCAAATCGGCGATGTCGCGAGCGATCTCGCGATCGATATCCTCGGCTGTCTTGACGGTCACGGTCGCGGCGACCTCACTGATCGCCTTTTCGGTCCGGGTACCAACGACAGTAACGGTCTCCAGCTTAGCGGCGCGTCCTTCGTCGTTACTTTCTTCGGAGTCGTCTTGCGCATGCGCAAGGGGGATTGCTACAGCTATGGCTGCAGCCAGGGTCAGGGAAAATGCAGGTTTCACGACATACCTCGAGTGCAAACGTAAATCGAAACGATTTGCAATAATAATCTTATCTATTCTCGAATGGAACTAGGTATTTGTCGAAAGTGCGCGCAGCACCTCACCGCCCAGTCGGGAGATAGAGACCCTGCAACTCGGTCGAAACTAAGCCGGGGAACCCCTCGAGATCAGCGCGGAAACTGCGCATACGCGACACCGAGTTGCAGGTGGCACGTCTGCGGAATAGACAATGGGAGCGCGGTGACGATCCAGCGGTATTTTTTCAGAGGTTTCGCCGCAAGACACGGCGGCCTGTTGCTTAGAGGTTGAGCCCGTTGTTGGCTTAGGTCAGGTCGTAGGACAACTAATTTAGAGTTCTTGGGGTCAGGACCAAGGCGATCTCGCCTTCACAGGGTTACCGCAATGTTGATGAACGCCGCTGACGTACGGGCCGACCTGTTCTCCGCGATCGCTTTCCGCGAGGAACGACATAGAGGTTTAGCGCGTAATCGACCAGCTCAAAGCCCGCCTTCTCGGCGATGTGCTTTACTTGGGCCTCAATTGCGGGGTTTTCAAAGCCAATGACTTTGCCAGATTCCGTATCGATCAGGTGATCATGCCTCGCCCCGCCGCATTTTTCGTAGCGCGCCCGCTGGCTGCCAAACTCTCGGCGCTGCACAAGTCCTTTCTTTTCGAATTCGGCCAAAATACGGTAGACCGTGCTGAGCGCGACAGACTTTTCGGAGCGCTCGTTGATCATCAAGTGGATTTCGGGGGCATTTGGATGATCTTCCGCCCGATCCAGAACATCGCAAACCAGCTCGCGCTGCGGCGTCCATTTCAGCCCAGCTTCCCGTAGCTGCTCTACCAATCGCGTTTCTACCACGTAACAACGTCTCCATGGCGCTATCCTGAGAAACCGTGCGCCAGATTGATTAGGCTCCTACCTATATAGACGCTTTAGACCGCCCTGAATCACCCCCTGCGTGCGAAAAAATTTGGAAAACGACACATTCTTGCTAACGAACTCGCGTCCCATATCCGATTGAGATTGCCCGCGTGCTCGGAATTCTTGGGGCCAGGACTAAGTGCCAGCTCCGGTCAAGCGCACCTAAAGGAGACCGAGCTGGCACTTGGTTGTGGCCCAAGGATTCAACGAAAATATCCCTATCAACTTAAAAGCGATTACGCGGTCGAACAATTGAGAGTTAGAGACAGTTTCTTGCAGTATCCGTATGACAATTCAGAACGCGTGTCATCTGCCAAATACGGTCATACGAACACTCGCTCCGTTGTTCGCATGAGAATTTTCGATGCCACATTCTTCGCTGCGTGCGCGCTGATCCACGCGACTGCTTGGTCGTGCGGCGCGAGACCCGAAACGACAGCCGAAGCGTACGCGGCTGTGCAAGATGTTGCTCTTGTGAGAATCACCGGCGTTTGGTTCGAGGAACACATCAAAGAATTCGATTTGCGAGCGCAGTTCGAATTGGTGGAGAGTTTCAAAGGGAATCTTGGCGAACGTGGGGAGATTTCCCATGCATTCGCGTCACACAGTCTGCTTCTGGTGCCCGGCGTCTACTACCTTCTATATCTATATCCTGGTCACTCCGTCAGCTTCTGCACTGGTTCTACCTCAGTGCCGATGACCCCGGACGAAGTGCCCGAACACTACCAGGCCATTTTTCGGGAGCTACGTATTCTCTCAAAAGTTGAACCAATAAGTCTGCAAACCTCGCTTGAGGGCAAAGAGCGAAAGCCTTTTTGGGCGTCGCGGATTCGAAATTTACGACCACACGCCGGAGAGGTAGTGATTCATGATTTGGTTGATGGCGTCATGTCCGGCGAAGCAACCTACACCGTCGCGCTTTACTCGTACCTAAATGGCCACCATGGCGATAAGAACCACTGGCAGTACCTTGTAGCGTTCAGCGGAGTCTACAGAATTGGACCGGTTCAGGTAGCGGGAGGTCGTCAACGTTTTGAGGAGCTGGAGATTACGAACCGCACCGCAATCCTAAAGGGACTCCGTCATCACCGAGACGACCCGATGTGCTGCCCGACAGTTCCGATTTCGATCCGATACCAAATCAACAACGGCACTCTGGTTGCTCTGGGGTCTGATCTATCAGAAACCGAACAGCAATAAGAAACTAAGATGCCCGAATACCAGTCAATACTCGAAGCCCTTTACCTTGAAGCTGCCAAAGCCACTGACCGAGGCGTTGTCGCCTCCTATATTCCCGAGCTGGCGAAAATTGACGTCGACCAGTTTGGATTGCATCTGAGGACTTCGGACGGCTCAGAGTATGGCGTTGGCCAACACGATGTTCCCTTCTCCATACAGAGTATTTCGAAGGTACTGGCCCTAGCGAAGGCCCTGTCGATCGAGGGAGTCGATCCGTGGGACCGCGTGGATGTAGAACCCTCTGGAAATCCCTTCAATTACCTGTCTTTGCTCGAACAGGAAAACGGTATTCCGCGAAATCCGCTGATCAACGCCGGCGCCATCGTTATCTCCGACATTCTGGTATCCCTGCTGGAAAACCCCAAGGCAGAGTTTCTCGCGTTTGTTCGAGAACTGGCCGGTGACGATGAGATCGACTACAACATCGACGTGGCGCGATCAGAGAGAGCAACAGGTTTTCGCAACTTCGCGGCAGCCAACTTGCTGAAGTCCTTCGGCAACCTGGAGAACAATGTTGACGAGGTGCTGGATTTCTACTTCCATCAGTGCGCGATCGAAATGAGCTGCGCACAGTTGAGCAAGGCATTTCACCTGTTCAGCAATCAGGGAAGGTGCCTTTCCAACAAAGCCCATATCACCGGCAGCCAGGCCAAACGGATCAATGCCCTAATGCTCACCTGCGGCTTTTATGATGAAGCCGGCGAATTCGCCTTTGAGGTTGGTCTGCCAGGAAAGAGCGGTGTCGGGGGCGGAATCATTACCCTGCTTCCCGATCAGTTTGTGCTGGCTGCGTGGTCGCCGGGCCTGAATTCAAAAGGCAACTCACTGCTCGGAATGGCGGCGCTGGAGCGCTTTACCTCCGCAACAAGGCTTTCCATTTTTTAGCCACTCCTCGTATAAGTCCGGCCACACCGACCTGGCTCTCGGGCAGCACCCACCGCAAGCCGCCCCCAAGACTGAAGTGCGAACTTTCTCATCCGATGGACCCACCGCGCCCGCAAACTCCATAACCCGGTGACCGCAGGGGCTGACCTGGCTCAGCTGTCGGCTTGACCAGGATTTCATTGTTGACCTCATTTCTGCGGGGATTGCGCTTCACCTAAGTAGCAAATCGAACAAGTCCGGTTTATGAATCGCACAGTTACCTTTCTCGCTATCGCTTCGGCGCTGGGAACTCCAGCTGCCTCAACGGCGCAAAATATCGATCTCGAGATGTTTACGAACGGGGTTCAGATCATCAGTGATGATAACCTCGGACTTGGGATCAGCGTTTCCGGGGCAGGCGACGTCAACGGGGATGGGTTAAGCGACGTCATCGTCGGCCTGTACGGGGAAGGTCCTAGTGGAGTCGGTGAGTCTTATGTCGTATTCGGGAAAGCGAGCAACGAAGCGATTGATCTCGGCACTATCGACGGCGCAGGCTTCCGCATTGATGGTCGGGAGGCCGCCGAGCGCTCAGGGTTTAGCGTATCGGGTGTCGGCGATTTCAACGGTGACGGCCTGGCGGATCTAGCGGTTGGAACCCTTAATCTAACCCCAGCTGCGCCGGGCGAAACCTATCTTGTGTTCGGTAAAGCGACCGATACGCCGGTGGACCTTGGTGCGCTCAGCACCGATGGCATCCGCATCAGCGGAACTGGCAACGAGCGTTCGGGAAACAGCGTCTCAGGGGCGGGCGACGTGAATGGGGACGGGTTAGCTGACCTCATCATTGGCGCGTACAGAGCGAGTTTGAACGGCGTCCTTTTTAATGGGGCAGCCTACGTCGTTTTTGGGAGGAGCGACTCTACGGCTATCGATCTAGGGGTGTTGGGCGCCGGCGGCTTTCGGATTGATGGCAGCGATGCAAGTGATCGAGCAGGCATCAGCGTTTCCGGTGCTGGCGATGTCAATGGCGACGGGCTGACAGACATCGTTGTAGGCGCGGACGGAGCCGGCTTATCTGGTGAGAGCTATGTGATCTTTGGCAAAACCGATAGCCTTGCCGTAGAAGTCGGCGACCTCGGCTCTCGCGGCTTTCTCATTTCAGGCGCGGCGGCTGACGAAGGGGCGGGGCGGAGCGTTGCCGCCGCAGGAGATGTCAACGCGGATGGCCTGGCAGACCTCATCATCGGCGCACCTAACGCAGATCCGAATGGAAACAACTCGGCTGGGGAAAGCTATGTGGTCTTTGGCAAAGCCGACAATAGTCCCATTGATCTGAGCGCGCTGGGTTCAGACGGCTATGTTATCCAGGGGATTGATGCCGATGACGAGTCCGGATTTGCCGTTTCCGGCGCCGGTGACGTAAACGGCGATGGCTTCGCTGATGTGATAGTGGGCGCCAGGGGCGGCGATCCCAACAGCAGGGAAGATGCCGGTGAGAGCTATGTGGTCTTCGGCAAAACGGACTCGACTCCGGTCGACCTAAACGTCCTGGCGAATGCGGGAATTCAGATTGACGGCGCCGCGCCATCCAATAACACAGGCTACAGCGTGTCGGGTGCGGGTGACTTTAACGGTGATGGCCTTGCTGATCTGATCTTGGGAGCGACAGGTGACAACTCGCCGCGCGGCGAGAGCTACGTGGTTTTTTCCACGCAGGTTGCGCCACCTGACGCAACTTATCGAGCGTATGCTGGTCCAGGCAACGCGCCACAGCTGGCCATTGGGGTCACCGGCGACGGCAGCAACGATAGCCATCCAGACTCGCGAACCTGGATCGACTTCGCTGACGGCGAAGCGGTCTCTCTAGTCACTGTCACGCTCACTCGCGGAAGCGGTGACTTTCCAGGTGCCGTCGCGGACGTATCCTGGGAGATTGCCACCAACCGCACCGGCTGGACATCAGCACAGGTGGAGTTCCGCTACCTCGAGAGCGAAATAAGCGCAGGCGACGAAGACTCGCTTCAGCTCTACTACTCGGTTGATGGCGCTGCGCCCTTCCGGCCGCTGGTTTCCTGCGTGGACCCGCTCAGCAATACGATCTCTACGATCGTCAGCGAGACCGGCTTCTTTTTTATCGGGGAGCGGGTCCAGGACAACGTCGTTTTTGTCAGCAGTTTTGAAAGCAACGAAACACCGTGTGAATCTCCCTGATAAACCAGAGGCTCAAGAACGGTAACCGAGCCAAGCTTGATCGGTAGCTCGATGTCCTGATTGGTGAAAAGACGGAACGCTGTCTGTTGATCGTCACGACGTATCGAACACTGTAGCGAGGCGTTGCTGGACAAACTGGCGCAAGTTAGAACACCACCGTTCTGACGCCGTTCATCTGGACTCGGTATTCGACGTGGGCGTGTATCGCTCGCGCGAGCACGCTGGCCTCCACTTCCCTGCCCATCGTGACCATCTGCGCCGCGCTCGTCGCGTGGGAAACGCGGCGAACGTCCTGCTCGATGATGGGGCCTTCATCCAGATCCGTCGTGACGTAGTGGGCGGTGGCGCCAATGATCTTGACCCCTCGGTCGTGGGCCTGGTGATACGGCTTCGCCCCTTTAAAACTCGGCAGAAACGAATGGTGAATATTGATACAGCGGCCTGCCAGCTGTTCGCAAAGCCAGGGCGAAAGAATTTGCATGTATCTCGCCAGCACGACCAGGTCGATTTCCCGCTCGTTGACCAGCTCTAGAATCTTCGTCTCCTGCCGACGCTTGTCCTTTTTGTCTGCAGGAAAATGGAAGTACGGGATGCCATACCATTCGACGATGCCTCGATGGTCATTGTGGTTAGAGACGACCGCCGGGATGTCTACCCGCAGCGTTCCTCGTTTCCAACGGTGCAGAAGATCGAGGAGGCAATGATCGGGTTTGGACACCGCCAGGATAATGCGAGGGCGGTATGACAGATCGTGGAGCTCCCATTCCAGCGCCATGTCACTGGCCATTGCGTCCAGCTCAACCCTGAGCGAGGCCACTTCCTCATCGCTTGGAACAACAACGTGCAGTCGGATAAAGAACGTTTTTGACACATCATCTCCGAACGACACCGCGTCACGAATGTCGCCGCCGCGTTCACTCACCGCCCTGGAAGCCCGGGTCAGAATACCGGGCCGGTCCGGGCATCTCATCAGGAGAATTAGTTCAATCGACATGGTCGCCACGTAATGCGAAAACAAAGCAGAGTAGCCCCCGAACCAGGCCTGCGCTAGTCGAACATACGATCAACGGTTGCTGTCGGTTTGGATTGAAAGACCGCTATACCATCTAGCCTATCGAAATCTCGGCTGAGTCAGAATGACCGGTTTGCGGGAATTGGCATGGTCAAAACCCGTTCTTTTTTGGAAGCCGCGCTAGGGAGCCTCTTCGAAAACCGTGACTGCTATGATTCCGACGTACTGAAGGGAGAAAACAGCCCATGGCTCACCACGTACCGCCCCACCTGACCGGGATCACGCTCCTCGCCGCGGCGGCGACCGCAACCGCGACAGATATCAGTCGTTACGACGTCATGCTCGTGGGCAACCGCGCCGGCGAGATGGTCATGGAGCAGGTGGCGCCCGACTTTGCCACGATGACCTTCTCCTTCAACGATCGCGGTCGCGGGCCGGACATCAAGGCGGAATACCGGGTAAATGAGGCCGGCCTGCCGGTTGAGGTTCGCATCACGGGTGTCGACTACATGAAATCGGTGGTCGAGGAAAAGGTCTCCGTCAAAGACGGCGTCTGGGCCTGGCAGAGCTCTGCCGATGCGGGCAGCAGCGCCGACCCCGGTTTTTATACCTCGCTCGACGGACCGCCGGGCGAAACCACCCTACTCATCCGCGCGCTGCTCGCCGACGACGATCGTACGATTCCGCTACTGCCGCAGGGCGAGGCCAAGCTCGAAATTGTCGGCGACCACACGTTCGAAGATGGTGAGAGGGTCCGGCTGGCCGAACTGAGCGGTCTGGGATTCGAGCCGTTTCCCGTCTGGCTGGACGAGCGTGACAATATCTTCGCCGTGGTGAGCGGCTGGTTTGGCATGGTGCCGGCTGGCCGCGACGACGTGATGGAAGTGCTTGCGGCGGCCCAGGATGCGCGCCGTGATGCTCGGTACCGCATCATCGGCGACTCGGCGGTTACCCCTTTCGACAGCCTTGTGGTCATCGACAACGCGCGGATTATCGACGTGGTCAACGGCAAGGTTCTTACCGCAAATGCTGTCGCCATCGACGACGAGCGTATTTCGGCGCTGCTCGAGCCTGGCGACGATCGACCAGCCGGCGCAACGGTGGTTGATGCTGGCGGCCGGACGCTGCTCCCGGGTCTCTGGGACATGCACACGCACTTAAGCCCGGGTGATGGGGCCCTGCACCTCGCCGCGGGGGTAACAACGGTCCGCGATCTCGCCAACGACCACGACCAGGTGATGCAGATCCAGAGGTCGTGGGACTCGGGTGAGGCTCCCGGCCCTCACGTGTTCCGCGCAGGATTCATCGACGGCACAGGCCCCTTCGCTGGCCCGACGAAGGCCCGTATCCAGACAGCGGAGCAGGCGGCTGAATGGATCGACTTTTATGCTGAACACGGCTACTCGCAGATCAAGATCTACAGCTCAATCCCGATCGACCTGGTAGAGGGCATGGCGCAACGGGCGCACGGCCACGGCATGCGTTTCTCCGGCCACGTCCCGGCAGGCATGTGGGCGGAAGACGCGGTACGTGCGGGCTACGACGAGATCCAGCACATCAACATGATCTTCCTGAATTTCTATAAGGACATTGTTGAGACCAGAAATCCAGATCGATTCATCAAGGTCGCTGAGCGCGGGGCAGACCTCGACCCAAAATCGGCACCGTTTCAGAAATTTGTCGAGCTACTGCTGGAGAACGGCACGGTCGTGGATCCGACGGTCGCAATTTTCACGGACCTTTTTGCCCACGTACCCGGCCAGCTTGCGCCGTCGCTCGGCACCGCTGAGGGAAGGCTTCCACCCCAGGTCCACCGCGGGAGCCTGAAAGGCGGACTGCCGGTACCCGAGGGGTGGCAAGAGCGCTACAAGTCTTCCGGAAAGCAGATGCTGACCGTTATTAAGGCCCTCCATGACGCGGGAGTACCGCTGGTTGCCGGCACGGACGCCATGGCAGGTTTTGTTCTGCAGCGCGAGCTTGAGTATTACCAGGAGGCGGGCATCGCGCCTCTCGACATTATCAAGCTCGCAACCTACGGCAGCGCTCAGGTCATGGGCGTTGAGAACGAGGTGGGGCAAATCGCCGTCGGCCAGCGCGCCGACCTCATCTTGGTGGACGGCCGACCGGATGAAGACATCCGCGAAATTGGTGAAGTGTCGTGGGTGATGAAAGCCGGCGAGGCGGTGGACCCAGCGCTGCTCTACCAATCCATGTCGATACGGGTTGCTTCAACCGGCCGCTGACCTACGGAAAGCGGCGCAGATTAAGGGCCGCGCGATGTCCCGGTTCGTGTTTCGAGTTCTAGTAGGCCGCGCGGTAGATCGCCAGCGCGTCCTCGTAGACAACCTCACGCGGGTTGTTGATCAGCAGTCGCTGCTGCAGCATCGCGTCTTCGGCCAGGCGCTCAAGGCTGTCCTCGCTGACCCCCGCGAGCGACAGGCGGGCCGGCAGTTCGATCTCGTCGATCAGGCCGACGAGGGCGTCGATCAGGGCCTGGGCGCGGGCTTCATCACTGCCGCTGGGTCTGACTCCACCAGCACAGCGCACCACAATGTCGGCCAGCTCAGCGTAAGCGCCGTAGGCATCGGGCAGGTTGAACCGCAGCACTCCCGGCAGCACCAGCGAGTTGCTGAGGCCGTGGGGAACATGAAAGTGCCCGCCGAGGGGATACGCCAGCGCGTGAACGGCGGCCACCGGCGCATTAGCAAAGGCCTGCCCTGCCTGCATGGCGCCGAGGAGCATCGCCGCTCTGGCATCGCGCTGCTGGCCGTCGCGCACGGCGGTACGAATATTTGTCGCCAGCAGTCGAAGCGCGTTGCAGGCAAGGTTGTCGGAAACCGGATTTTTGAGGCGCTTGGACGTGTACGCCTCGATGGCGTGCACCATCGCGTCCACACCGGTCATGGCCGTGATGTGAGGCGGCAATCCCAGCGTCAGGTCGGCATCCAGGACGGCGACGTCGGGCAGCAGCACCGGTGAACTCACGCCCGCCTTGGTGGTCTCGCCAGTCGTGATCACCGACACCGGCGTCACCTCGGAGCCGGTGCCTGCCGTGGTCGGAACCAGAATCAGCGGCAGCCGGCCGCCGCGGACCTGATCGACACCATAAAGCTCCTGCAGCGGCTGGCTGCCGGCCAGCAGCACGGCGACGAGCTTTGCGACATCCATGGAGCTTCCACCACCAACGGCGACAACAGCCTCAACGTTCGCGGCACGGGCTGCGTCGGTCGCGGCAAACACCACCGACTCTGGCGGGTCTTCGGTGACGTCGGCGTATAGCTCAACGCCGATACCCGCCGCACGGATCGCCTTGTGCACCGGCTCGATGAGGCCGAGCGAGACCAGCCCTGGGTCCGTCACCAGCAGAATATTCTCTGCGCCAAGATAGCGGCAGTGTTCTGCCAGCTTCAGCGCCTCGCCGGCGCCGCTGACCGTGCGCGCGACGGTATTGATGGTAAAGGACTTCATGAGGTCTACTTCGCGTGGTTTCTCAGATGATCGACACCTTGCCACGAGCGGTCGGCGAGGTCATCAGCTCGTTGGGAATCTCATAGCGCTATACCCAAAACACATCGACCATCGCCGACCCGAGCCTTCATTTGGCTAGGGCGTTTAGTGGCCATTCATTTGCACCGTTGAACACTTAGGATATCGGATGACGATCGTCACCCTCTCAAATCCTCTTTGTTCCAGTATGATCGGCGAAAATAAGGAGACTCCCTTGATCCGCATTACCTTACTGTTGGCTGGCCTATTGGGTTTGCTGCCGCTGGCCCACGCTCAAGTCGACGAAGGCCAGACTGGTCTTTGGTCCATGTATTTCTGGAACACCCAGTTTGGCGAAGGTCCGTGGGGGCTGCAGGGTGACATTCAGTATCGTCAGTTTGACGTGGGTTCTGATCTCGAACAGCTTCTGATCCGTCAGGGCCTGACCTATCGGCCGCAAAGTCGACCCAACATTCTCTTGACGTTGGGTTACGGCAATATCACCAGCGGGGAGTTTGGACCGAGCGACCGGGACTCCAATGAGCACCGCGTATATCAAGAAGCGTTAATCTCCCAGCGGTTTTCCGACCGATGGTATGTTCGACATCGCTTCCGGTTGGAACAACGCTGGGTTTCTGGTCAGGATTTCCGGTCTCGGCTCCGCTACGCCATTTTTGCCGATGTTCCGCTGAACGGTGACAACCTGAAGGAGGGGGCCATCTACGCGTCGTTCTACAATGAGATCTTCATCAACGGCGAGCGGGATATCGGTGGTGGCCGCAAGGTCAGTCTTTTCGACCGCAATCGTACCTACGCAGCCTTGGGCTATTCATTGCGCGACAAGCTGCGCCTGCAATTTGGGTACATGCACCAGGAAACGGACAATCTGGGCAAAGGCCAGCTGCAGTTGAGCCTTCATCATTCCTTTTAGTGCCTGTTGAGGTGGCCGCGACGCGGCCATCCGCAGCCCGCTGGAATCACGCCGCCAGCCGCAGGCCTTCGACAATTTTGCCTGCTAGCAGCGCTGGCTGGTCCACACTTTTCCAGTGCGTCGCATGGTCAAGCACCAGCCTCGGCAATCCCCGAGAAGCCAACCAGGCCTGCGAGGGTTTGGATAGGTTGTCGGGGTTGTATAGATAAACCGCAGCGGGGGCCGACGCCAGGAGCTCCCCCGGATGCTGACTTTCGGAAAACGAGCGCGCGTTGCAGCCCAGCTCCCACAGTGCTTTTGGGTCAGCCTGGGCGACCTGCTCACGATAGCGGGCGACCTCCGGTGTGCTCGCCGCCAGTTGCCCGAGACGTTCCAGGAAAGCCTCGCGAAACGCCTGCGGCTCGGAAAAATCGCCGGCACTGCCAGAAAAATAGGCATCTTCAGCCGTCAGATTGCCCTCCAGCGAAACAACCGTATGCAGGGGACTGTCAGCTCGAGTCGTCGCCAGCGAGGCGATAATCGAGGCAACCGAATGCGCCACGATAAGCTCAGCGTTGCTGGCTTTTGCCTGCTCAACGACAAAGTCAGCCAGCGACTGAAGCGTCGTTCTCCCGCTTGCTGCCGGGCGGCCAAATCCGGGCAAATCCAGAGGCAAGATCCGGAAAAGATCGGCGAGCTCGGTATCGCGCAACCCGTCGTACATGCTCGCGTTGTCACCGAAGCCTGCGATACAGAGCATGCTGGGTTTATCGGTTGCCGAATTGGCCGCCACCATCCTTCTCCCTAGCTGGCTCTCGCACGCGCTTGAGCCCTCTTAAGACAAAATCCAGCGGCGCCAAATTAGCACAATCTTTGACCAGTTCCCGCGCTGATGATGGCTGAATGACGAATGACTTCGATGAGCCGCAATCAATGCGTCCAGCCGACGGTTGACGCAACCCTGCTCGCAAGGCACGCTCGCGCGGATGGTAGATCTGATCCAGTTCAACAGCCTTTTTGAGATCGGCTTCGCCCTGCATATCGCGGTCGCGTTTTTTGAGCGAATCTACGCGCGCGAGCTGCCGCTACGTATCGAGCGGATCGCCGCGCGCCTCAACGCGCTGGAGCGCTTCAAGCAGGAGCTGCTGGAGGCCGTTGCTCGACACAAGGAAACCGGGCAAAACACGGCTCTTCAGCTGGCTTACCGAACCGTGCAAAACCCCATTTGGGTGAGTCGCAATGATTCGCTACTGGACGAGCTGAATGATCTCGGGCATCTGACAACCGGCCGGCTCAGTGCACTGAAGCGCGCGTTGGGTGTCGTAACGGTATTGTCTATCCTGGTGGTGATCTACACCGTGGTTATGCTGTTTCTGATCGGGATGGAGGTGCCCCAAGTGAAGGAGCTTGATCCGCGGATCGCCAGCGCCCTGGTACTCGCACAGCTACTTCCCCTGCCCCTGGCTGCTGGCGTGTTTTTTCTGGTGGCGCGCCGCATGAGCCTGCAGATCGATCGAAAACTCCGAGGCCTCAGCGAACTGCGCCTCGTTCTTTCCAGCGCCGAAACCAGCGCAGGAGCTGCCTACGCCTCGATCGAGGAGATATATCAGCGCGATCTGGGCCGCCACGGACGCCTGCACGCCAGCGCCTCGGTTGAACCGTCGATGTGACGAGCGCAGCGAGTCGAATGGGCGAAGCGTAACTCTCAAGTCTCGGGACGATTAAACTCGAACACGGCGACTAGCTCCAACGGACTGCCCAACTCAGCGGCGACTGCCGCAGGCATCACCGGCGGCTTTCGGGCTCTGCGCACAGCCGACTCGCATAGAGTCGCCACGAAAGCGCCAGAATCGCTCCGAACGATCTCTACGCCATCGATACCGCCCGTCTCGTCGATTTGGAACTCGATCCAGACGATTTTGTCCAGATCTCGGGTCCCGTATCGGCGCATCTCATCACTAAGAGATTCCATCAAGGCAGACCGGACGTCTCGCAGGTACAACTGGGAGTCGACGGACGCATCGGCTATTCCAGATCCTACGAGGCCGACGCTCCACGTAATGTAATGCTTTCCGAGCTCGCCTCTCGGCGCGCAAGAGTTAAGCAGCACGAAAAGCACTGCAAAGAACAGGTATTTAGTAGCAGACAAAGATTGCTTCTCCCGATTTTGGTCGAAGATTTGGTTCACAAAGCCGTTTCTGTTTGCCTATGACAATGATACTTCCCCTTGACGTTCGACAAGAGTCTCCTGTAGTTTGTCGACATGAAGAAAAAAGACGAAGTGCTCCAGGGCACCCTGGATCTCTTGGTGCTCCACGTGCTGAGCGAAGGCCCACAACACGGCTGGGGCGTCGCCCAAACGCTGCGCCTGCGATCAAATGATGTGTTGCTAGTCACCCAGGGCTCCCTTTACCCCGCCCTTCATCGGCTGGAAAAGGAGGGGTGGATCGAATCCGAATGGGGGACGTCTGAAAACAACCGCCGGGCGAAGTTCTACCGTCTCAGTAAAGCCGGACACGCTCACCTGGAAAGCGAGACGCAGCGCTGGCGTCGATTCACGGCCGGGGTCGATCTGGTGCTCGCAGGGAGCCCGGCATGATGCTCAGCTGGCGGACCGGAGGCGATCTGGATCAGCAGCTGGACGATGAGATCCAGTTTCACCTTGAACTCGAAACCGACGCCAACATGCGTCGCGGCATGTCTCGCCAGGATGCTCAAAGGAAGGCCCAGCTAGACTTCGGCAGCGTCGAGGCCGTGCGCGAAGAGATGCGCGCCCAGGCTCGTACCTACTGGATCCGCCAGCGCTGTAAAGAGCTGTGGATCGGCTTGCTCCAGCTGTTTCGCGAACCTAGCTACGCGTTGACGTTGATCGGAGTGCTTACCGCCGGCATCGGGCTAGGCATCGCCGTACTCATGGTCGCTCATCAGATTCTCATTGCGCCGCTCGACTACACCAACAGCGCGCGGGTTGTCGTTGTTCATGAGATGAATGCCGAGCAGAGTTCGGAACCCGAAGGGGCATCGCCCGGCAATTTCTTCGACTGGGTCGACAGGCAGTCGGGCTTTGCCGTACTGGGCGCTGCAGCACCTTTTGGGCTTGATCTGCGGCAGGGAGATCGAACGGTTTCTCTGGATACCTCAAGAGTCACCCTTGACTACCTTCAAGCGCTAGGAGTCAGGATGCGGCTCGGCAGCCGCTTTGACGAGAGTCATTTCCTGCCCGGCGCTGAACCGGCGGTCATCCTGTCATGGTCAACCTGGCAGACGCGTTTTGACGCGGACCAAACTCTGGTCGGAAAAACGATCGAGCTCGACGGTAGGCCGACGCAGGTCATCGGAGTCCTCGACCCCGCAACGCCGGACCTGAGAGGCGGCAAAGCGCTGATTCCCATGGATATGGGTCCCGGGGAAGCCGCCAGTAGATCAGGTAACTACCTGACGGTCGTCGGGCGCCTGCAGCGGGGTGTGAGTTTGGCAACCAGCGCCGCCGACATGCGCAACATCGCCCAGCAGCTGGCCACGGACCATCCGGTCACCAACAGTGGCTGGATGACGCTGCTGGTGCCGCTGCGCGACCATCTGCTCGGCGAGGAGCAAAAAATCGCCAAGGCCCTGCTGGTTTCCTGCCTGTGCCTACTGGGCATCGTTTTTGCCAACGTCGGGGCACTGGCCATGGCCAGAGGACTCAGCCGTGCCCCGGAGCTAGCGACCCGTTTTACGCTGGGCGCGAGGCGAGGCGAGCTCATTCGGCAGCTTGCGATTGAGAACCTGATTCCGGTGCTAATCAGCTTTGCGCTGGGTTTGGGGTTGGCCGCCGGCATACTGAAGTTACTTGCACCCAATGCGCCAACCGTTCTCGCTGACCTTGGCACTTTTCAATGGGGCCCGATACTAGTGCTCGCTCTGGCAGGTCTTGCGCTGCTCACGCTGCTGATCTCCGTGGTGCTTCCCGCGGTGCGGCTGACGGGCCACGGGCTGGCATCGGCCATGCGCATGACCGCTGCGCAGGCGACCCGCAGCAAACGTACGATCCGCGTCCAGCAGGGGCTCATCGCCATGCAGATATGTCTGGCGATGCTGTTGATTGCGGGCGCGGGCTTGCTGCACCAGAGCCTGCAGCGACTGCTGGATACCGACCTCGGCTTCGCCGATCAAAACCGTGTCGCTGTCGAGCTGTTTCTTTATGATCTGCATCCCAACCCGGCCGCGCGCAGCGCCTTTCAACAGGATCTAATCACTCAGCTGAAGGCATTACCCGAACTCGGTTCGGTGGCAACCGGCAGCGCGATGCCCTTGATGCCGGCACTGTATTCCCTGGAGGGCGTGGAGATTCTTGACGGCCGCGCCGGCAACGGGGTGCGCGCGGCAACCAATGCGATCTCTCCGGCGTATTTCGACGTGCTGGCTATCCCGGTGGTCGACGGACGCAACTTTTCCACTGACGACGATTTCGACGCTCGTCGGGTCGTCGTGATCAGCCAGTCGTTTGCCGACAAATATTTTGCGCAAGCCTCGCCCTTGGGCGAGCAGCTTCGGTTTGGCGTCATGGGGCGTCCCCAAGCCTGGACGATTGTTGGGGTTGTCGGGGATGTGCTTGACGCAGGACCCGCTAAGCCGCCTCAGGCCACCATCTACGTGCCGAATGCCCAGGCGCGGGTGGGTGGCATGTCCGTGATTGCGACTGCTGTCGGCGACCCAGAGAAGGCCCTGGCGTCGCTGCAAGACAGGATCTGGGAACTGTCCCCTGGCCAATCTATGTCGCTGGCGTCAACCGTAACAGCAAAACTTGATGATGCCCTGCGGCCGGCACGATTTGTCCTGGCGCTGCTGACAATCTTCGCGGCCACAGCCATCGCTATCGCGATGATCGGTCTGTATGGCACAACGGCGTATTTCGTCAAGCGACGGCAACGCGAAACCACCATCAGAATCGCCCTAGGGCTCACGCCGCTGCGAGCGCTGATGTGGGTTCAGTCGCAGACACTCCTGGCCTGCCTCGCGGGAATATTGGTCGGCGTCATCGTGGTGTTGACCGGTCTTGTATGGCTCCAGGAGCTAGTCCATACCACGTCGATCCGCGACCCATTTGTCATTGTGACGAGCGCCCTGCTGATTCTGGCGCTGGCAACGCTGGCAGCAACACCCTCGGCGATTCGCTCGGCCAACACAAACCCTTCGCTGGCGCTGCGCCAGGACTGAACCGTGAAGGCTGATTGGAACATGGATCGCCCGCGTCAGCGGTCAATCGCCACCGTCAGCAAGCCTGCCGGCTGGATCGCCATGACGCTGCTTGGTGGACTGACGCTGGGGCTGTTTGTCTGGGCCGGCATCAACCTGTTCCTGGTCAAGGAAGCAGTAGACCGAGACGAACTCTGGACGGATACCGTGACGCGGGGAACACTCACCTGGGAAGTCGCGGCAGCGGGCTCGCTTCATCCGGCCAACACGCGCGTTGTATCTACGCTGATCGCAGGCCAGGTCGTGGAGCGGCACCTGGAGGTAGGAGACGCCCTGAAGCCAGGAACACGGATTGTCACGCTGGAAAATTTGAGCGAAAAACGTCGGCAGCTCGAAATCGGGCAAGACCTGCAGATGGCCCAGGCGGAGTTGTCCGAGCTCATGGGCGAGCTGGAAACCCGAGCGCTCGAACGCGAAAAGGTTCGCCACGAGCTGGCCTTTGAGCTGCAGGACGCGCGACGTCGCGCGGAAGCCAGCCGGTCCCTGGGGGTCGGCGTACTTCCGGAAATCGAGATCCTCCGGCTGGAGGAACGGGTTGAGGCTCTGGAGACTCTGCTCAGCGTCGAAGAAAAGCGAGCGCACGCCGCGGCCGCATCCGCCGGCGCTCAGGTCCAGCAGCAGCGGACGCGTGTCGTACAGCTGGAGCGCCTCAAAGATTTCCAGGACCAGGTAGTCGACTCCCTGCAAATCAGAAGCACAGTGACCGGGGTGCTGAAGACCCTGCCCGTCCAGCCCGGACAATGGCTCGCCGAGGGCATCGCGCTGGCGGAGGTAGTCGAGCCGGGCGAGCTGATTGCGCGACTGCAGGTGCCCGAAAGCGCCGCTGCGGCTTTACGAACCGGCCTCGCCGCCCGGCTGAATGCCCGCGGTATCGAGCTTGAGGGAGTTGTCAGCCGAATCGATCCTGCGGTGAGTGCAGGCACCATTACAGTAGATATTGATCTTGAGTCAGCGCCCGAAACGCTTCGTAACGACCTGAGCATTCAGGGCTACATCGAACTGGATCGCCTGGAAAACGTACTGTCTGTTACCCGCCCGGTCGGCGTCGATCCACAAACGTCGGCACAGCTATATCGGCTCAATGAAAAAGTGGTTGAGCCGGTGGTCGTAGGCCTTGGACGCGTTGCGGGTGATCGTATCGAAGTGAAAAGTGGGCTATCGGCAGGCGATCAAATCGTGTTGTCTCAAGCTGGTAACAGCCAGCGCAATCTTTCTGCAGCCAGGTAAAACGGACTCGCTATGAATACCAATCGACCAATGATTTCACTTGACGATGCGGTGCGCGTTTTCTCCGCGGAAACCGTCGAAACCAGCGCCCTCGACGGCGTTTCGTTGCGGATCGACCGCGGCGAATTCGTCGCCATCGCCGGGCCTTCAGGCGGCGGCAAAACCACCCTGCTTTCGGTCCTGGGCCTGCTAGACACCCTGAATTCCGGCGGCTACCAGCTTGACGGCGAGGACACGATCGGCATGAGCGCTGGCGAGCGAGCCGTGATTAGGAATCGCAAGATTGGATTTATCTTTCAGTCGTTCAACCTCCTCGGCGATCTAACAGTCTTCGAGAACGTCGAGCTTCCCTTGTCGTACCGAGGCATGAGCGAAAAAATTCGGCGGCTGCGGGTCCAGGAAGCGATCGAACGTGTCGGGATGGCCCATCGGTCCGGTCACTACCCGTCGCAGCTATCGGGGGGGCAGCAGCAGCGGGTTGCGGTGGCACGCGCTATCGCAGGCAATCCCGCCGTCCTCCTGGCGGACGAACCGACGGGTAACCTGGATATGGACAGCGGCCAAGAAGTGCTCGACCTGCTAACCGAGCTTCACCGCACCGGGTCCACCATCGTTATCGTCACCCATGATCCCGCGTGCGCGAGACGCGCCGGCCGGATTGAATATCTTCTGGATGGCCGCCTTATCAAATCCGCGGACGTAACGCTTGAGCTTCAGCAACGAGGTTTCGTCTCGGTTGCGGCGGGTTGATCGTTTGGCGATCAAACGGGTTATTCCTCAGCAGCGGGTCACCGCTGCGCAAGCTGATGGTACGAAACAGCGTGACTGCCACCGCCCCCGGCACAGTTGATTGAAGTCGGTGAGGGGAGTCACAGGGTACGCCGCTGCGTTGGATCGTTTTGTGGCGGCCACGGAACGGGTCAGTTTCGCCGAACTTCATGCGCCCTACCTACCGCTGCTGCCGAAAGCCCCGGGAAGAATTTTGGATGTGGGCGCCGGCATTGGTCGCGACGCATCTGTGCTGGCTGAAAAAGGCCATGTGGTGACGGCGGTTGAGCCCCTGCTCCAGTTCGTTGACGTGGCGGAAAGAACCTACGGCGAGGCGAAGATCCGATGGGTTGTAGACTCGCTGCCAAAGCTGGGACGACTCGATAAGCCTGACGAAGACTATGATTTCATCCTGGTGTCGGCAGTGTGGCACCATCTGACTGCCGACGAACGAATAAGCGCCATGTCCAGACTCTCCGAGCTGACGTCCCCGGGCGGCATTTTGGCGCTGTCGCTGCGGAATGGTCCTGCAGGTGTGGGAGCGCACGTTATTCCCACCGACAGCGGGGAAACCATTGAGCTGGCCGGGAGCCTCGGCTTCGAAACCGTTGTTTCATCTCTAAACCAGCCGAGTCTGATCGCAGAGAAAGCCGAGGTGACGTGGTCGAAACTGGCTTTCCGGCGACTCTGACAAAACGAGCCGAGAAGAGATACGTAAGACAGAGTCCGTGCGGTAAGCGAACGCGGGTCACTCAGACTCACTTTACGTTTCCCCAAGTAACGACAAGGCTCTCTCCGCGATTTACATTCCCTAGGGTGGAGCAACTGGGATTCGCGGAACCAGCAGGTAGGAGTCATATGCGCCGCCAAAATGCAGGACATGTAGGCCCTTGTTGTCCGACGTGACCTTTTGGAAGATCGGTGCGTGAACCGTGTCGCGCGGACTCACCGTCAGCCTGAGTCCCTCGCCCGCATAAAAGAAGGTGCTGCTCGGACAAAACGCGAAATGAAGCGGCACCACTTCGCCGGGTTTCAGCGGCAAATGAGAGTCTCCGGCCGGTATGGGTAACCATGGCTTGGAGGCGTTGACGTCGAGCGCTCTGCGGGAAGCGCGGCAGTAGCCGCGCGTCAGAACGTCCTCCTCGCTACCCACCGATCCGTTAAAGCGAATCGGAGCTCTCGTCTTGTCCAGCTTATCCACATAGCCACAAAGGGCCACATCCTGCGGACTCGGCAGGCCGGCCGCTGCCGGCCTGACCTCAACCCACACTTTCAACATCATGTAGCCAGACAGTTCGGTGTCGTCATCGAAAACCATTTCGAAGCGCGCTTGGCCATTCTGGGCGTCGTAAGAGACCTCTGCCGACGACTTGGATTCATCGTTTGCTAGTCCATCTGACGTGAGAAAGAGGCGCTCGTACTCGGTGTGTGGTAATGGCCACTCACGCTCACGGCGCACCTCTTTGATCGTTTCGCGATCCGATCGAACCTCAAGCCGAATGTAGGGCGCCTCCGCAAAGTCGTTTTCGACCTGCCTCAAAAAATGATCCATAAACTGCCGCTGAAGCTCGAGGCATTCCGGCGAGTAGAACTCGGCCCACTTGCCGTTTCGATGGGTATACAGCCATTTCTTGTCGCTGCTCGCCTTTTCGTACGCACGAAAAGTGCCCATCGTGTGCAGCTCGTGATCAGAAAATGATGCACCGACAAGCATCGGCACAGTGATGTTCTCAAGCGGCGGTGCTTTTGCCCGCCAATAGTCGTCATACATCGGATGGCGATCCAGAATCTTCGGGGGAATCGCCTCTTCAATCGCCAGATATTCCTCAAGAGGCACGTTCATCGATTCCTTCACCTCGGTGTGCCACCAGAAATCCAGAAAACCGATGTCGGCGACGCCAGCGCGACAAACCAGATCGTGGTAGAGGTTTGAAACGCCCTCCCAGGGAATGATGCACTTGAGGGCATTCGGAAGCTTTTGACCGTCAGGGACGGCGGCCGCCAGGTATTGGCTAATACAAAGAAAGCTCACACCGCACAGGCCAACGCCTCCGTCGGACCACGGTTGCTCTCCAACCCAGGCAATCGCATCACGGAATGTCTGACCCTGATGCTCTGACAGGATGGTGGGTGGTCCGCCGCTATTGGCAAAGCCCGGCAGGTTTAGGTTTACGAGGTTGTAGCCGGCAGGCACCCAAAAGCCCGGATCCGGAGACTCCCAGCTGGTCAGCGTGGAGAACCTCGGCCGTGCACCGGCCTGTGGGATCAACCGATACTGCGACGGCGGGCCGCCAAACGGTGTGTTTCCCAATACGCTGATTTTTCGGTTGTCATAGGGATGTGCGCACATGATGGTCGGGCGCGCGGCATCACCGGCCGATCGCGAGCGAAAGATATTGGCGGTCAGCTCAAAGCCGCCTGGCACCTCAATCGGTACGTCAAAGTGCGACTCGATGTCGGGGTCAGGTTCGTAGAGTTCGCACTGAGGCCGGAAGAACTGGCGGCTGCGCAGCGCGCGTTTCAGCATGGGCCACGCGGCCCCTAGCGTATCGAGCTTTCCCATCAGCGGTTGCCTCCACGACGTTGCTGCGAAAGCTTATGACAACTCCCGTGGGTTCAGCTTAACTCGGGTTAAGCGCTGTCCGACGCCTTCTCTTAAACCGACTGAAACCCTGTGGCGTGATGCCAAGAAACGCCGCGATATCGCGCTGGCGAACGCGATCAAGAACCGCTTCGTGGTACCGCTCCAAGAATTGATAGCGGATTTCCGTATCGACGCGGCTCTTTGCGGACAACACCTCCTTATCAAAGCAAAGGGTCTCCATCGCTTTGAGCCGAAGGTAACGTCCAAGCTCACCACCGCCGATAAATTCATTGCGAAACAGCGTGTCGGGGATGGCAACCGCCGCCAGCTCGGTTAATGCGATCAGGTCATCGGCGGCGTATTGCTGTGTCCACGCGCTGGTCAGGTTCGCGCAGACCTGGCCCTTTTCAAAAAATCGGGCAATCGAAATCTGCCCGTCAAGATGGGTTTGTCGCGATGCCGCTATCCCCTGGGTGATAAAAAACCATCGCTCGGCGATTTCAGTCTGCCGGTCGATCACTTCGTCAGGCGCAAATTGAACGACGTCGAATTGTGGCGCCAGACCCACCCAGTCGGCATCGCTCAGCGCTATGCCCAAGCGGGCCATGTCACTGAGGAGTGCAGCCAATGGCTTCTTTATCGCACTCCGATTTTGGGGTTCTTCCAGGGCCATGTTTTCGCCTATGAAAACGCGCTCAAGCTTGGCAGCTTAGAGATCGATCAAGATTCAGTCCTGAACCAAGGTTAACTCGGCACCACACGCAACCCAGCCCAAAAAGAAGAAACACATGCCACAACGGAAGGTACACTAGAGTTCGTTCCACGCTGGGTGTCAACCGCTTCCATGCTCACCAAAGAACGACTAATTCGACTGTGCAGGGCCCGTGACCAGCTTCGCGATACGGATGGGGCGCTGTCCATCGATGAGATTGCCAGCGACGCCGCTTTGTCGCGTTATCACTTTATTCGCCAGTTCAAAGCGGTGTTCGGGGAAACGCCTGTTCAGTACCGCACACGGATGCGCCTGGACTGCGCCAAGCGCCTCCTGGTCGAAGAAAACCACTCCATCACAGACATCTGCATGATGGTAGGGTTTTCCAGCCTGGGCAGTTTTAGCGCCCTTTTTTCGCAACGGTTTGGCCGGCCGCCCTCAGCGTTTCGAAAAGCGCTTACGGGCTCTGGCGAATCGCTGTCGCCGGGCTGCATCACGCTGATGAACGCGGCTCAAACGCACAATTCGCAAATTTTAAGAAGCGACGACCCAACCGAACCGGTTGAAATAGGCTAACTCACCAAGCAGGAAGCCTCGCATGAAGATCAAACTGAACGGCATTTTTGTTGATGACCAGCAAAAGGCGCTCGACTTTTACACCGACATCCTGGGGTTCAAAAAGAGCCAGGACTTTCCTGTCGGGGAGTTTCGGTGGATCACCGTTGCATCACCCGAAGGCGGCGACGCTGAGCTTGCCTTAGAACCCAACGCCAATCCCGACGCCCGGGTTTTTCAGGAAGCCATGTTCAAACAGGGTATTCCGATGACCGCCTTTGAGGTCGATGACCTGGAGGGTGAGGTCAAGCGCCTGACTGACCTCGACGTGGCGTTTACCACCGGCCCTACGGATGCCGGCGAGGTGACCTTTGCGGTGTTTGTGGACACCTGTGGCAATCTGATTCAGATCTACCAGCCCAAGTCGTAACGTTCGTCGGCGGCCAAGCGCATCTTGGCCGCCGGATTCTTATTTCCCGACGAACGAGGCTAGAAACAGCTGTGCAAGCGGCGCGTTTTGGACCTCAGCTCGGTCGAGTGGATTGCCCCAGTAAAGGCCTTCCGAGTTGGCCAATGCGATCATGGTCAGCCCGATCGAGGGGATCTTGAGATAAAGAGCCGAGTATGCCTGGTCCCACCAGCCGGCGTGCCAGATCAGCTGAAGCCCTTTATAGTCCTGGGCATACCAACCGATGCCATACGGCGCCGTTCCACCACCGGTAAATGGCGTTGGCTGGAACATCGCCGCGCGCGAACGGTCCGAAATCAGCTCACCGCGGTCCAGGGCCATATCGAATCGCGCTAAGTCCAAAACTGTTGCGATGATGCCGCCGGCCGCGCCGTCTCCCTGAGGGGGTGGTGGATCAGCCGGAATGATTTGCCCGGTCTCGTCGATGCGATGGGGCGGGGCCAGCTTTTGGGCGAGGCGTTCCGGGAGCGGCAGCGCACGGTGCTGCCGGGCGGATTCCAACATTGCGGCCGGGGTAAGCACCAGTTCGGCAACCAGCGTCGAAAACGGTTTTCCCGCCGCCGCCATCACCGGCCGTGAGGCCCAGGAGAAGACCACCGGGTTATAGGAAAAAGCGCTGCCCGGAACGCCGGCAGCGGTGTGGGAAAGCAGGTGGCGGAGCGTGTGGCTGGCGGGGTCACACTGGAGATTGCGTGCAAAAACTGAAGGCTGCTGGCTGAAGCTTGCGCAGAATTCCGACCACCGGCTGTATTCGCCAATCGGCCGATCCAGTTCGACGAGACCGTCTTCCACCAGCCTCATGATCGCAACACCGGAAATAGGTTTTGTCACCGACGCAACGTTGTAGGGCGTGCTGGCCGTTGCAGCCACTGCGTTCTCGAGATCTGCCCACCCCAGGCCTGCCGCCAGCAGGAGCGATTGATCCTTTACCACCGCCAGGGACAGACCGGGGATGCGATGTTCCTTACGCAGCGCCTCAACTCGCAGCAGGAAGTCGGTCGTTGCGGGCGTCCGCTCTGGTTCAGCGAAAGGCGCTGTGGCGACGACCAGCGAGCCCAGGAATACCGTTGCCAACGATCGACAAATGCGGCCTACCGCAGGTAGCGTTAGTGGAAATCTCATGGTTGTCCTCCTTCCGTTTGCTGGTTGTCGGGATTGCCTCACTTTCAGCGCAGCTGCTGACTGGCAATCTCGTACCCGCTAAGTGGACGAGGATCGAGCGGATATCCTTACGTCGTTCGGTTTTCCTTTAGGGTTCAGCGTCTGGCAACAGGCGAAGCAGCGACAGGACATCTGCCCAGACAGATCAGACAATCGCCGCGCTGGAATTCAGCGTGAGGCAAGCAGAGGGTTTAAGGAGTCGTCAACGCCGACTGCCGGGGCGCCCGGTCTGAGAAAATGCGGCAACTCATCGTGTCCTGCGGTCCCGGACACTCCCACCGCGCCGGTTCGCCCGCAACGGCTTCATTGGTCACGTTGATTGCGAGACCGGAAAGATAAGCCACAAAGCGTGCGACATGGCTGTCGTCGATCAAGCGCCCCCTGCTCCAGCGATATTGCTCGGCGTCTTGGCGGTCGTAAATCCGATTGCCCGCAGCATCAGCCGCGCTGTCGAAGGCCATTTCGAACCGATCGGTGGAAATCTGCGTGATGTTGTACTGGATTTTGCTGTTGTCGGGGAATACCACCCGAACGTAGGGCGTTCCGGTCATGAATCGGTCTTTCTGGATTACGAGCAGCAAGGTAAAGAAGCGGTGCCACCCGAGCCAGGCGCCGTGCTTGTCCTCGAGGGCATCGTGGATTCGAGAAACGTAATTCTGGTTCTCGATCACGTCATAGGCCGATTCCGCGGAGCGGCCGGCATGAATGGGCGGGGCCTTCAGCGGTTCGCGCGGCCACAGGCCGCTTAAGGGTCCTGAGACAGTCAGCATCGCCAGCACGGCCACGACCCAGGTTCGCTGCTGCCACGGCGTCCGCCGGTCCTCACTTTCGGGGCTCGGCGGCACCAGCATCACCAGCGCCGCACAGGCCAGCCAGGAAAAGAGCAGCGCGAGAAACGCCCAGAGCACCTTACGCCAGCCCCGAACCCGACGGGTTAGAAGGACGAGCGTCACCGGCACAAACACAAAAAATAACGCGAAAAAGAAGGAGAAGTCGTAAGAGACGTTCATGGATCTGAGCTAAGTGTCTGGCCTGGCGATTTCAAGTCCGTCGCAGGAAATTTCATCATCAATTGGCGGTTTTGTCTCTCCAATTCGATTCACAGCCTGAGATCGCCGAAACGTTATCGGCGGCTAGCTATTTGAGTCTGGAGAAGATTGATGAACGATCGAAGAACGTTAAGCCTGGCAGCAGCCGTTTGCACGCTGTTTTTTTGCCTACAACACCCCATTAGCTACGCGGTCCAGTGTGACGCCGACGACCCGGGTGCCGATCACGTGCTGCTCGGTGATCCCCGTGGTATCAGGACTGCGCTCACGGAAAATCGCTGCGCAGAATACATTCTGGGAGCCTCAGAGCACGCGATCGGGAACCCAATTTTTCTGCGGGACGTGGACGCACTGATTTCTGGAGGGTGGGCGTCCGGGTCGTTAGATAACGACAACCCAGAACAACTGGACGTGCCAACCGTGGTCGATATCGTGATCGGCAGAGGCTTCACGATCGAGGCCGATCCAACCGGGCCGCGTCGTACGATCGTACTGGATAACCTGATCATCGAAGGTTCGGGTCGGCGGGATACACCGGAACGCGGCCGAGGTGGCGGAATCCTTGCTGACGGGCCAATCGACCTGTATCTAAGAAACGTCATCATCCGAGACAACTTCGCTATCACCGGTGGGGCGGTTCATCTGACTAACGGTGCTCGTTTGTTGAGCTATGACGACACCAACCCGCCGGCGTTTTCCGCCGACACGGAGACTTTTTTGGCCGCCGGCGACACGCGTCGAGCCACCCGCAGCCACCTCTCAGGCAATACCGCTACGCATGGTGGGGGTATCTACTGTGACGGCGGGTCTTTCATCAACCTGCGCCAGGTCATGATTGAATCCAATATTGCGGAACGCTCGGGCGGTGGCGTATTTGCATCGAACTGTGACGTGTCCGGTAGTGGCGTTTTTATCAACAGCAATGAGGCGGAGGAATTCACTGGTGGGGGCCTGTTTCTCAGGCACAGCACCATGGACCTGCGCGGCGGAACTGTTTTTAACAACGACGCAGGACAGCAGGCCGGCGGCATCTACCTCGGTGACTCCTCGGGTTACTGGCAGGGCAACATCAATGCCAATTCGGCTGCCCGAGGTGATGGTGGTGGAGTTTACTGCGAGGCGCCAGACGGCACTCGAAGCATCTTGATGCTAGGTCAGTCCAACATCAAAACGAACCGAGCGGCCCGGGCGGGTGGCGGCGTGTTCCTTTCTGACTGCACGCTAACCCATGACACGACCCGTTCCAATTACGCTATTGAGGTGGCAAACAACGCCGTCAACGATGACTTCAGCGATCCGCTGGCGGTAACTGACAACGCCAATTTGCATGCCGGCGGTGGTCTGTTTGCCCGTCGGTCCAACGTTACCCTTGGCGACGTCGACCAAAACATTGCTGTCCGCCTGTTCAGCAATCGCGTCAGCCAGCAGCGTGATAGCGATGGCAGCTTCAGGGACGTGGTCGAGAACCCGGTTCCGCCCCGCTTTCGGGAACTCGGTGCCTCTGGCGGCGCAATCGAGGTTCAGAACGGACGAGTTCGGCTCCAGAACTTTGAAATGCATGACAACCGGGCGCCAATCGGAGCCGCATTGGCGCTAACGGTTAATGGTGAAGCGGAGCTGCTCGCCGGTGAGGTCACGCAGAATCACGCAACCGGCCGCGATGTATCAGCCTACAGCAACAACAGCTGCATCTCGGGTCAGGGAGCGCTCTATGCGGGCACGTTCAAGTTTCACCAGCTCCATGAGCGCCATCGTTTGACGTTGGACCGGGTTCACCTCGCCCGAAACCAGGGCTACGTCTGCAGCAACGTGTTTGTACTGAACGCCAGTTCGCTGTCGGTCAGACACGGTGACGCAAGCGTGATCAATTCAGCTTTCTTCGAAGATGCGGGAGATAGTGCCCGCTATGCCATCAATGTGGGTTCCGGCGGCCGTCTGGAAATGCGCCACTCCACCGTCGCGGTACAACCTTTCATTGCCGCGGTGGGAGACTCTCTCTTCGGCTATACCGGTGGCGCCGAATTCTCGCTCCACAACTCTCTTTTCTATATCCTCGGACGAC
This sequence comes from Pseudomonadota bacterium, assembly GCA_039033415.1. Taxonomy (NCBI): domain Bacteria; kingdom Pseudomonadati; phylum Pseudomonadota; species Pseudomonadota bacterium. The sequence goes on from JBCCCR010000023.1 coordinate 54,080, forward strand.
CGCTATTCGGTAGCTCCCTATCGCAGCGCTTCAACGCTCTCGACTTTCACTGTTCGGCATTTCCGGCACCCCTCGAAGAGTCCAGCGTGCTCGGAAGTTCGATCGATCGTTCCGTGGAAGACTACATCGAGCTCGACCCGGACTTCGACCCGTTCGAGAACCTCGTTCAGGGCGATTTGCGGCTGGAAGAAGGCTCGCTCCCGGTCGATCGCTGCGCCCTGGCGCCGGAGCTTCAGCTGCAACACTTAGTAGACCTATCAAGCCAACCCCGACCGGTGGACAGTGGCCTCGGCGATCCGTTGCGAGTCTACGATGCTGGGGCTTATGAAAACCCAGTCGGGACTATCGTTCTTAGCAACGCGTCGGTCGACCTCCAGCAACCGGCACCCGCCACACTTTCAACCGAGGGAACGGAACTGCGGCTGATTGTCGATAACGTGGGACGAACCAATCAGGTCGATTCCTTGACCGTGAGCGGTGCCGACTCGTTTACTGACCTGGAATTCCTTGGGGTGGCAAGCGGCACAACCTCTCTCTGGTCTTGCACCAATCAAAATCAGCACGACCTGCTGTGCAACCTGAATCTCCAGCTCTTTTCGGGCAACCGGCACGTGCTGAGATTTCTCGCTCGACCCAGCCCTGAGTCTGAGGAGGCCGAGATCACCGTCACCTTAACGACGCGGCAACCTGAGGTCACGCAAGACGACAATCACCTTGACGCCATTTTCGCCGTTACGAACGACAGCTTGCCGCCACCAGATCCTGAGATCTTTCGCGACAGCTTCGAATAGACCACTAACCCGGGCCACCAACCATCGGTGGCCCGGCACCCATTGTGACCCGGCTCCCGCTGAGCCCCGTCTGCGAGTCACATAAGCCTGCTATAGTTTTCTCATGGTTGCGTCGGGCCCAGATATCACCGCCCTGTTATCCCGCTACGGCGATGGCGACTCCGCTGCGCTGAGTGAGCTTATGCCGCTGGTCTACGGTGAGCTGAAGAAAATAGCCAGCCGCCAGCTGCGCGGCATGGGCGGGAACGGCCTGAACACCACCGGCCTGGTGAATGATCTATACATCAAGATCGCTTCACAGGATCCCCGAGCGGTGAACAACCGCGGCCATTTTTATGCGCTGGCTGCGCGCGCCATGCGCAACCTCCTGGTTGATCATTTGCGTGCCCGCAGCGCCGCGAAACGCAACGACGGCGAGGCCCCTTTGCCGCTCGACGAGGAGCTGGCCGGCACACCCGATCTTGCAGCCTTCTGGCTCAATGTCGACGGCGCCCTAACCGAACTCAGCGAGAGAGATCCGCGGCTGGTCAAACTGCTGGAGTGCCGGGTATTTGGCGGCTACAGCTTTCAGGAAACCGCCGACGTCCTGGAGGTTTCCGTCCGAACCGTTGAACGAGACTGGATGCGAGCGAAGGCATGGCTGCGTGCGCGGCTGGATCGGGGCGAAGCCTGAAACGTCGGTCGTGGCGGAATTGCGGCCGTAATTCGATAACTACTGTAGGCCAACTGATCCCGCTAGAAACAAGAGCATGTCAACCGTATTCGACGACTGGCAAACGCTGAACCCGCTCCTGGAGCAGGCGCTAGCGCTACCCAAAGACCAGCAGCAGGATTTTGTGAGTTCCGTGGAAGACAGGAGCCTGCGCCAGCAGCTTGCCACGTTATTGAAGGCAGCCTATGAGGAATCCACGTTCATCAGCCGCGGCGGCGCGTTTGCGGGAGACCTAGGGGACGAGCTGGTCGAGGATTTGACCCGCGGTCGCGACCCCGAGCCCAAGCGTGTCGGGGCTTATCTGCTGGTTCGTGAAGTAGGTCGCGGAGGGATGGCGCAGGTTTTCCTGGGGCGCCGTGCCGACGGGCTCTACGATCAGGAGGTGGCCATCAAAATTATGTGGCCAGGGCTCATCCGCGGAGATCTCCTGGATCGTTTTGAGCGTGAACGTCAGATTCTTGCGCAGCTAACCAGCCCTCACGTTGCAAGACTATTGGATGGCGGCGTAACCGAAGACGGCCGGCCGTGGCTGGCGATGGAGTACACCCCCGGCGAACGCATCGATAGATTCTGCGAAGCGAACGGGCTAACCGTTCCTCAGCGGATCGCTCTGGTTCGGGACGTGATGGGGGCCGTGGCGGCAGCTCATCGCCTGGGCGTCATCCATCGCGATATCAAGCCCGCGAATATCCTCGTTGAGCCCGATGGCAACCCTCGCCTGTTGGATTTTGGGATCGCCAAGCAGCTCAATCAGGGAGACGCAGAAACCGTCACCGATGCGCGGGTTCTAACCCCACAGTACGCCAGCCCGGAACAAATCCAGGGGCAGCCGGTGAGCCGGGAGTCAGATGTCTACCAGTTAGGTCTACTGCTGTTCGAACTCCTCACGGGCGAACGCCCGTTCGCCGCCGCAAACACCACGCCGCTCGACTGGCAGCGCCGAATGCTGGAAGAGCTCCCTCCCCGACCGAGCCGGGTGGCAAAAAACACTGGCCAACACCTGTCGCCCGACCTCGATGCGGTTGTCCTCAGGGCGCTCGACAAAGATCCCGCCGTGCGCTACTCCTCGGTCGAAGACTTTTCCCGTGATCTCGATCATTACCTGCGGGGGCTGCCGGTGGATGCCCGAGCCGGGCGAAAGCTATATCGCGCTCGCAAGTTTGTCGCTCGCCATCGCTGGGCGGCCGCCGGAGCCACACTCGTGTTTTTGCTCCTGTTCGGCTGGGGCGCAAGTATGACCTGGCAGGCCCGTCAGATAGAGCTCGAGCGCGACGCGGTGCGCCTGGAGGCGGCCAAGGCGGCCGAGATGGCGCGCTTTATGACCGATCTGTTTGAGTACGCCTCACCGGGTGTCACGCAGGGCCAGCCGCTGTCGATTCGAGCAATGGTTGATCGCGGTGCTGATCAGCTCGCCGCAAGGCTGGACAACCAGGATACGCTTAAGGCCGACATGCAGGAGGCGCTGGGGCGGATTTACACAACGCTGGGCGAGTTCGACGCGGCGATCGCCCAATTTGACCAGGCAGCGCAGCTGCGATCTGAGCTTCCACAGCCGACCGTTGACCACGCCGATTTTCTTGAGGCGCGCGCCGCCGCGTTGCGCGGTGCCGGCGAGTTTGAGCCGGCACTGGCGCTCCTGGGCGAGGTGCTTACGATTCGCGTCGCAACGTTTGGTGAGCAGTCCGTCGCCGTGGCCCAAACCCACAGTTCTCTCGGGGACACTTACGCGGAATACGGCAAGACCGCCGAATCCAGCGAACACTACCGCCAGGCGCTTGAGCTTCGGGAACGGCTGCTGCCGGAAGACGATCTGTCGCTGGCGATGTCCAGAGGGGATTACGGCATTGTGCTGCATCGGCAGGGGCTCGCTGAACAGGCCGCCCCCTACTACGAGCTTGCGCTGAAGATCCAGGAGCCCAGACTGGGGGCGTCACATCCGTCGACGCTGGACACGCTGCGCAACCTGGCGGTGGTGCAGTGGAGCCTCGGCAAAAATATCCGAGCACGGGAACTGCTGCTCGAGGTATTGGACCGCGAGCAGGCCATTTACGAAAAAGACCACCCACGCATGTCTTTCACGTTGGGATTTCTCGCCCGAGTTGCCGAGGACGAGGGCGAGCTGGGCCAAGCCGAAGACTACTGGCGACAAACCTACCGAGTGATGGCCAACACCTATTCAGCCGATCATCTGGTCACCGCTGGAGCCGAGCATGCCTTGGGTGAGGTCCTGCTGAGGCAGGGCAAACTCGACGAATCCTGCGGGCGCCTGGAAAACGCGCTCAAAATCCGCCTCACCGAACTCAGCGACGAAGAGAGACGAGTAAATCAATCGCGTGTGCAGCTCGCTTTGTGCCAGGCCCAACGCGGCGAGTTCGCCGCGTCAGCCCAGCACCTGACGGCGGCTGAGCCACATCTGACGTCCGACGCTGATCGAGCAGCGGCTGAACACGTTCGAAGCTTGCTCGCCGCTCGCCGGTAGGCTCTGGCTCAATGATGTATCCCTAGCGTCCGGGTGGTTGCGCTTCAAAGCCGTCACGAAAGATGCTTTCGGGATCTGCACTGCCCATGACCGATATCGGATCGGACAACTCAGACGTGTTGCCGTCGGCGTCAGTGGCGGTGGCCACGACCACATCCCCGACCATAACGGGCAGAAGCGGCGAGATCGCGATAGACCGCAGCGTCTGAGCGTCAGACAGCGGATAAGCGTCTCGCCCGAGAAGCCTGGCGCCCTCCTCCCCGTCTGCGTCGACCAGAAAGAACTCGACGGTCAGCGGGTAAGCGCTGTTGGCCGGAGCCGAGTCGACCAGGTAGCTGTAGGTGAGCAGCATGTCGCCGTCCCCAACCACGCTAGAGAACTCCGGGTAGTTCTGCAGATTGTTGGCGCCGGCGTCAGCGTCACCTGGGTCGTTGAGGTTGCGCCCGTCATTGCCGATGTCGATTTCCGCGGTCACGTTCCCAAATACCTGGTTGCCGAGAAGCGCGTTGTTCTGGCCTTCAATCTCAAGACCCAGATCACCGTTGAAGGCCACCACGTTGGCGTCTGTGAGCTCGCTACCGCCGATGGTATTGTCCCGCGTGTCAGAACCCGTATCGATGCCGTCAGCGCCATTGCCGAGCATGAGCAATCCGCTGCGGTCAGTGCCGACGAAGTTGCGGCGTACCCGATTGTCGAAGGAAACGTCAAAGAGCAAAATTCCGTCATTCGCGTTAGCGCTTACCACGTTGTCGGCAATCAAATTATCACTGGCGTCCTGAATGAAAACACCGTTGTTTTCGTTGCCGAGCGGCGTGATTCCGTCAGCACCAACCCCAATCAGGTTGCCGATAACGTCATTGCTGTTTGTTCGCTGAATAGAAATACCCTGCAGTCCATTGTCGGCCAGCACGTTACCCGCGCCCTCCGCAGGGCCTCCGACAACGTTGCCGGTCGTAAAAAGCGCAATCCCGGAGGCCCCATTGCCTCGCGGCAGCAAGCCGGTCGCGTCCGTTCCGATCAAATTCCCCTGAATGATCGTATCGTTGGCGTTATTAAAGACCTGGACACCGTCACCCTCGTTAGCACCGATCACGTTACCCTCGCCAGGTGCAGTCCCGCCGATACGGGTCCCTGGGGCATTGCTTAGAAGGATGCCTGGCCCAATACCGCCGCCCGACGGACCGAAAAACTCCACGTTGGGCACCGGGGTGGTTCCATCCGCACCGATGCCAATGAAGTTACCGATCACCAGGTTTTCGTTTGCCGGGTTAGCCTCAAGTACCAAGCCGGCACCACCATTGCCCACGATAATATTGTCGCGAACGACCGATCCGGTTGTTCCCCTGAGGTTGACACCAAAAACGGTGTTTCCCAACGCGGTGTTGCCGCTGATATCGGAACCCACCCGATTGCCCGCGATCAGCACATTGCTGGTGTTTTGCACAAACAGGCCGTCCAGGCCGCTGGCGGCGATAACGTTGCCGACGCTGCCGATGCTTTCCCCGATGACGTGGTCGCTGCCGCCCACAACACTCATTCCCAATTCGTCATTACCGATGCCCTGAGTGCCCGTCGCATCCGTGCCGAGGAAGCTGCAGGTGAGCGTAAAACGGTCTGAGGTTCGGACCCTGATCGCTTCCAGCGGCGCTGAGTACACGCTGAATCCTTTGATCGTTACGTCGTCACCCTGAACCAAAAATCCGACTCCGCCAGCCTGCATTGCATCGACCGATACGTTCAGGGTTGGCGGCCAGGCGCTGCAGTCGCTGCCTGGCTGGGTGCCGGCGTCGACGACGATCTCCCCTGCCAGCGTTGGCAACGCCCCGGCAAGCAGTATCACGTGCGGCCCCGACCCCGGTATCGCAAAAACCACCTCATCGCTGCCGGCAGCCGCGTTCGCGTCCGCAATCGCCTGACGCAGCGTCCCGGGGCCAGCGTCCGCGGTGCTGGTCACGGTGAACGTGGCCGCGTTGGTTAAGCTCGCCAGCGACAGCGCCGCCAGGCTGGTCAGTGTTCTAAAAATCCCGCCGGCCATCGCCTGGCTCCTCGCTTCAGTCTCTAGTGTTAGAGGCGAAAGCGGCAAAGAAACCGGATCAAGGTTGGTCCAGTTTTTTCGCCAACGGGGCGACGAAACCTATGCCTGAACGTGAGCCAATCGATTTCCAGTTGGGAACGGGCTGTGGCCGCGAGCAGGCCGTGCCCCGAAGGATTCCACGGGTCACTCAAAGCCGTCTCTGAAAACGGCGTCTCCGAGCAATACGATATCCACATTCCGAATCTCGACAGGGCCCAGCGGGGAAACCTCAATAATCTGTTCTGGAAAGTTCTCCGACACGACCGTCAGCTCGATCGGCGTTCCGGCCGTTACGAGCGAGCTATATTCGCCGCTCAGCGGATTTGAAGCGGTGATCTGATTGGTACTGGTAAAGATGACTGTTCCCACCGGTCCGCCATCACCATCACTGACGTTGCCGGTGATTCGCGCGCCGAGCTGATTGAATTCCGAAATGTTCATGAAAACGTCATAGGGAAACTCGTTGCCGTTTAACCCGAAACATTCACGGATGCGGATCAGCACCACCTCGCTGTTTTGAGTTACCCCAAGACCGGCGTCGACAATTTCTCGTCCGACCGGGATCGGTACGCCGTTGGGCGCGCACTCGTTGAATTCCGCCAGCGGTTCGGCGTTGGGATCGACAACGCGCGTCGCGTCAAAGATCTGCACATTCGGGGTGATCTGACTACCGTCACCGCAGATTCCTTCGCAGACATCAAACGCAAAGATACCGTTATTGAGCCGAAAGATGATCCAGTCCTCGTCGTCCTCTGCGTGGAACCAGTGTCGATCAGATCGTCGCGTCGTGTCAGCAGCGTTGCTGTCCGGAAACCGGGCCCTCAGCGGTGTATCGTCAACCTCGAAGCGATCGAGTTCAGGCAACGGCTGTCCGGTCGTCGTTATGACGAATCCGTCTCGCCGCCCGCCTGGACGGACGTCGTTCAATCCGTCGCGATAAACATCATCCTCAATTTCGAGTAGATAGGTTGCGGGCGTCGGGGCATTGACCGCCAAATCAAAAGCAATCGTACCGAGGGAGAGGTCGGGGATTTCAGGCCCACTGGCGACACCTTGGATCCGAATCGCCACGCCAATAACCTCGCAAGTGACAACGACGTTTGCAGGCCGCCCAAGACTCCCGCCGCACCGCGTTAGGCTGGGAACCAGATTGATGGTGTCAAACCGGATGAACGCTTCAAAAACGTCCACACCACTCCCGGTGCCTTCGTAGTCAACGTCGATGGATACCCGACTGCCGGGTTCTCCCTCCGTCGACCCGAGCTGGAGCGCCGGTGCCGCCGCCGCATCCTGCCGCCAAAACGCCATGGCCACCACCAGCACAACCGTCAGTTTGAACTTCACGGGAGATTTTTGAAGGGAGCTGACGGGTTGCACGGCCTGCCTGCGGATCGGTGGGCAGTCTTAAGATTTAGCACACCAACCCCGGGCTGGCGAGGCGAACGGACAGAAAACCTGCGATGGATGGAGCTGAAACAGGATTGCCCTTGCACTAAAATCCGAATACCGGTTTCTGCGGGCATCGTGATGCGGCGCCCGGCCCAAATTTTCATGCTACGGAGAATCCCATGAACCCATCGATCACCCTGACGCGAACCTGCCGTAGCCTCTTCGGGCTCTTGAGTCTGCTGGCTCTCACGCTTGGCGCTAGCCCGGTGCTGGCGGATTCGCATGCCGGCGGTGCTGCCGGAGACACCAAGATCGTCCTGATTACCGGCGCCAATCGTGGCCTGGGGCTGGAGTTTGCCAAACAGTACGCGGACGATGGCTGGACCGTGATCGGCACGGCGCGCAGCCCGGCAAAAGCCGACGAGCTGAAAGCCGTGGCTGCCGAAATGTTTCAGCTGGACGTCACGGACCGGGCCAGCATCGCGGCGCTGGCGAAATCCCTGGACGGTCGACCCATCGATATGCTGATCAACAACGCCGGGATTTTTCCGCGCGTGGGTGAAATCGAAAAGGTGGACGCCGATGACTATGCACGGACGCTGCTGGTGAACACACTCGGTCCGGTGTTGGTCACCCAGGCGCTGCTCCCAAACCTTCGCGCCGGTGACATGAAGCACATTGTCAACATCACCAGCCAGCTCGCGAGCATCGAAAACAACGGCGGCAACTTCTACGGTTACCGTGAAAGCAAGGCCGGGCTCAATATGTTCACCAAAACGCTGGCAGCCGAGCTGGAACCAGAGGGTTTTGTTTGCCTCGCGCTCCATCCCGGCTGGGTCCGTACAGACATGGGCGGGCCCAGCGCCACCCTGTCACCGGAGGAGTCGGTCAGCGCAATGCGTGATGTCATCAGCTCGGTGAGCACTGGTGATAGCGGTCAGTATCGCGCCTATACCGGCGCTGTGGTTCCCTGGTAGCCGCTCCCTGGATTGTCGCTAGGCTGAGCCTCTCGGCGACCGGTGGATGGGCCGGTCGCCTGCTCGGAGCTCGCTTCGGATTTTGTCCTAGCTTGCCCCTAGGGCAGCTGTAGGTCCGTGTCGCCCGTCATGGGCAACACGGTACCGCCCGGCTGGCGAAGCTGCCTGCCACTAGCGGTGCCGATCGCACCCGCCAACGTGCGCTCCACTCTAAGCCCAATAACCGGTAGCCCGCCAAGCCTGGCGACCATCCCCTGGCTTGGCCCGCTGGCGACCCGGGCATCGTCGAAAGCGAAACCGCCACGCTGACCGGTGCGGCTCGAATCACCGAAGTGGAGCACCATGCGCCCGTCGGCCCGGGCCTTGACGTCTTCACCGACGCGAAAGGCCGAATCCAGTACCGGATCAGCGCTCACGTTCAGCACCTGAACCGTCCAGGGCAAATTGACGGAAAAGAATACCGGCGGGACCAGCACGTCGCCGACGCTGTTGGCAATTAGCACGGGGACCCGGGTTGGCGCACCTCGCTCGTCGCTGTAGGTCGAGCGGAACGGTAAGATCGGCACCGGCTTGTCAGCTGGGGCAAACGCTTCGTCTTCGAAATAGCGCCGGGTTGGAAACACCAAGATGGCGTCCGTACTGATCTCCAGAGCCTCGCTGATCCGGTAGGTGGCCGCCAGCGAAGCCTGACTCAGCGCGGCGCTGACCGCTTCATCGCCGGATCGCCACAGCAGGTCCACAGACCCCTCGTCGGTAAAGACCGTTGAACGCACGCCGTCCGATTCCTGGCCGCTGTTGGCGTTGCTCAGCTCGGACTCCCCGACATCGGTTGGCGTGGAGTGCTGCTGCCGGGCGCTAAATTCTTTGAGTGCAACGGGCACATATTCGTAGCTGACCCCAGAGGCGGCATCAACCAGCATGGCGCGCCCTTCCAGGCCGCCAGTAGGCGGCAATAGATCGACAGAGGCGTCAATGCTCCAGAATCCGTTTGGCGCAACCCAGGCGGTATGGAGGCCGAAACAGGCGTGATCGTTGGCGAGTGCTGCCGCATCGCCGGTCAGCTCTCCCATTTCAAAAATCTCGGCATACCCCTCTCCAAGCCGGCGATCGACATCAGGGTCGTCGTTGATCAGGTCCGACTGGAGCGCAACACTCGGCGCGCCGTCTGGCAAGACTCCATCGTTTTGGGACAGGATAGACGGCACCGTGCAGGTCGAATCAACGGTACTGACGAAGGGTCGGCGACCGTCGGGTTCAGAACCCAGCAAAGCTGACCAGCTGTCGCCACCCCGGATATAGAGATTGAACTTCAGCACCGCCCGTCCTTGTTTGGCCTCGCGCACCACCACCTTGAGTGCCTTTGGGCGGCTGCTGCCGTTGGTTACGGAAACCACGGTGTCCATATGCCGCGTTGAATAGTAGGGATAGATCAGGACTTGTCCCGTCCCGTTGCTGCTGACCGAGACGGCCGCAGCTTTCGCTGGGAGCAGCAGGATCGCCAACGCGAGCAAAACCGGTTTCATGCCTTACCTTTCGTCAATGCTTGCCGAGTTGACGCGGCAGACGTGAAAAACCCTCCAATCCGCTCGCACGGGTGGAGGGTTGTGATGTCTGATGTCGCGGGCTGGCGACGTCAGCCTGGCAGACGACCTAGAGCTGCTCCATGATGCGAGACAGCAGCGAGTTGAAGTTGAAGATCTCGTCCTCCAATCCGCCCTCCAGGTCGTTGGCCATACCGACGACAACGTAGGGGTCCTCGCCGTTTCGCTCGAGCATCCACGCGTAGGTGTAGACCATCTGACCGCTGGCGCCGGACTCCAGATTACCGCCCTTAAACCAGATACGGTCCCAGCGTTCGTAGAGGTTAGGAAAGCCCGGGGTTGCGCCAAGGGCGCGCTCCACGACCAGCGCAGCGTCCGAACCGGGGTCGTGCTGTCGGTGCTGGGCAAACGCCCCGCAAACGTCCAGCGGACTGGCCTGCCACGTTCCGGTGACAAATTCGGGCTCGTTGAAAAAGCCGCCGCCGTTGGTGGCGATGGAGCCCAGCGGAACCAGCCTGTCCAGCAGGAACTGGCGCTGAAAATTTTCCGTCCCGTTGACATAGCTGGCCGCGTCAGCCGAGCTCACCGAGAACAATAGGTGGAACTGCTCGCTGATGTTGAGCTGCGGCGCCATGAGTTCGGGCCGGGAGTGGCCGTATTCGGCGTGTATCTCGTTGAGCCGGCCTCGACCCACCGCTTCATGAAGAATATCGGTCGCCGTGTTGTCGCTGATGCCCATCATCAGCAGCGACAGCTCGTCGAGCGACACGGCGCTGCCGATCGGCAGGTCCAGCAGCGGACCGCCGGGAGCCCGATCATTCGCGGTTACCGGCAGCAGCTGTTGACGAGTGAGGGACCCGTCGTTGAGCGCTTCGGCAACCCCGGCCAGAATCCAGATCTTGAAGATCGACGCCGTGGCGCGCGGCTCATCCTCGTTGCGGCCGACAACGGTTACGCACTGGTTATTCTGAATTCGAGCGACCAGCAGGCCGGGTGAGGCCGACAGGCTCGCGTATTCGTCTGCGGCCTGCTCGATACTCAGATTCTGATCGTCAGCGAAGACGATCGTGCCAGCACCGAAGCCAAAGTTTTGGTACGAAAAGCTGTTGATCAGACGCGAATTCACGTCGATCGAAAGATTGAGCGCCACCTCGCGACCGTTGGTGCCCGTCACCAGGCCGGAAACGGTCAGCGGAGTCGCGCTGGAGACGTCCGTCAACCTGGGCTGCGGCGCAAGCGACGCGATGTCAGCGAAGAACTCCCGCGTCTGCTCTTCCGAGAAGCTGGCAAACCAGACCGGCGCGAAGTTGTCGCGCAAGGCGGCGTCGCTGGTGTTGCCACCGGCGGTAACTTCGCCAAGCAGCCAAGTCGTGCGGCCGGTCGCATCGTTGTCCGGCAGCAGCACCTCTCCCGCCACGGTTGGCATGATTCGAGCGATCGCCGGATCATTGCAGACGTTCCCGCCGATCCCCACCAGCTGCTGAATCTGCAGGCGGAAATCCACAAAGTCGGCGTCCGTGGCGTCTAGGTCGGCGAAACCTGCGTCGCAGTTAAGACTGAAATTCACCCGTCCGGCCGGCTGACGATCGACGTCCGCTGGATCAAAGTTATCGCCAAACAGGCCGCCCACCGGCTGCACCATATCGAGCTGTACGCTGCCGTTGCCGATGTTGCCCGTGCCAATACCCACCATCCAGGCCTGGTTGCCGGCAACGTCGTAGGTAAACCAGTAGGCCAGCGGTGTCCCGTCTTCCAGCACCTCGACGGCGAACCCTTCGCCGTCGTTGACCGGGTCAAACCAGGAACCGCTCTTGGCAGGCACCAGCGGCTCGCTGGCAGCACCCACCTCCAGCGGCCGCGTGAGGCGCTCCAGGTTCTGGCTGCCGGCTTCCCCGTTGATCACGTAGTCGGCCCGTCCACTGACGTCGGAGGTGAAGGTCAGGGTCAGCTCACCCATGTCCTCACGCACAATGGCCGACGAGTCAAAGCTGGGCCCAAACACGCCTCCGGTCGGCATCAGCAGCTCGTCGATCTGCAGCACGTTACCGCTGGCTGAACCCAGGCCGGTAAACCAACGCTGCTCGCCGGTGCTGGTGTAGGTGAACCAGTAAACCACCGCGGACGCGTCGTCGATGAACTGCACCACAAAGCCCTCTCCATCTCGCGCACGATCGAACCAGGACCCACTCGCGGAGGTATCGGCGACCTTCGAGGCAGTTGGAGACGTCGCGATAACGCATGTGGTGGCGAGCAGGAATATGGCGGCAACGAAGACTGACTTCATGGGGTTCACCGTTGTGTCAGGGTCGGGACTCTACTTGAAGAAGCGCGATTGGCAGCCAATCGGGTTCAGGTGAGGGTCTCATCCCTCGGAGCGGCGGCGCGCCGAAGGCGGTCGTTGATCGCCTCTCCCAGGCCCTCGTCCGGAATTGCCATCACCGCAATCGCCTCAGCGCCCTGCCCGTCCAGTTCCCGCAGCATGCGGTACAGGTTGGCGGCCGCTTCAACCGTATCACCCGTTGGGGAGAGGTTCAGCCCCGGCGGGGCGGTGGGCCCAAAGCTCAGCAGCACTTCACCACGGCGACAGGTCGTGGCGTTCAGCCGCAGCGTGGCCGCTGGCGCGTAGTGGGAACTGAGCTGACCAGGCGCGTTGATGTCGGAAGACACTCTGTCCGCCAGCGGCCCCACCACGTTTTCCAGCGCTGAGCGGCTGATTGCGCCTGGCCGCAACAGCCGAGGTGAATCGTCAGGCAGCACTGAAACGATGGCTGACTCAATGCCGGCCTCGCAGGGCCCCCCGTCGACGACAAGCGCCACCTCATCGCCGAAGGCTCGCGCCACGTCAGCCGCAGTTGTCGGGCTCAGGCGTCCCGACGGATTGGCTGAGGGCGCGGCCAGCGGACCCCCAAACGCATCCAGAAGCTGACGCGTCACCGGATGACCAGGCACCCGCAGGCCGATGGTCCCTAGACCGGCACGCGCCAGCTCACAGCTTTTGCCCCCCTCGTTGGCCGGCACCACCAGCGTCAGCGGCCCAGGCCAAAAAGCGTCAGCCAGAGCAAACGCCCGCTCATCGAGACATCCTTCGGTCGCGGCCATCGCCAAGTCAGCCACGTGGGAGATCAGCGGATTGAACGACGGCCTCCCTTTTGCCGCATAGATGTGCGCCACGGCCTCCGCGCTGGCGGCATCTGCCGCAAGGCCGTAGACGGTTTCCGTCGGTATGGCCACAAGCCGGCCCGCGGCCAACGCGGCCAATGCCGGATTGATGCCATCGGTACCCTCAAAAACGGGTGGGGCGGACATGCGATGCTCGATCATGGGACTCGGGAGAGACTACCGGCAAGCGTCCGAAAATGTAACTCAAGACGCTTCAGCGCTGTTCGGCCCTGCCGGAGGAAAAGACCGGAAAAAGTGGGGTGCAAGTCGTCGGGAATTCGTTATGATGAGATTTCCAGGCCTGTTCGACCACGCCACCCCGAGGCGCATGAGTACACCTTCGCTAGACGCTGAAAACGAGCCCGCCAGGGCAACACCATTCGTCACTGATGACGGCTTCCAGGCAGTCGAAATCCACGACGAGCGAACGATCCCGATCGAGTTTACCGGCCAGGCTGGCGTCTATTTTCGGATCTGGATCGTGAACCTGTGCCTGACGCTGCTGACGCTGGGCATCTTTTCTGCCTGGGCCAAGGTCCGCAAAAAGCGCTACTTCTATGCCAGCGTTCGCATCGACGATTCGCCGATGCAGTACCTTGCGGAGCCGATCCCCATTCTGAAGGGTCGTCTGGTCGCTGCGACGCTGCTGTTTATCTGGTGGTTCAGCAGCAGCTTTTATCTGCCTGCCCTGCCCTGGGTGCTCGGTGCAGGGCTGATCATCGCTCCGTGGATCGTGGCCAGCTCAGCGGCCTTTAACGCGCGCTATTCCGCCTGGCGGAACCTGACCTTCGTCTTTCACGGAAACTATCTGGGCGCGGCGGTCACCATCTACTGGCTCGGCCTGATTCCGATCGTGATCCTGGGTCTTATGTTCGACGGTTCGGACTCGGGGATTATCGGGGAACTGGTTTCTGCCCTCGGGTGGCTCGCGCTGCTGGTGATTCTTGCGGCCGGCGTGCTCTTTCCCTGGTGGTTAAACCGCCTGAAGCGGTTCATCGCCACCAACACGTCCTACGGCACATCGCGCGTGGTTTACGGCGCTCGCGGCGGGCAGTTCTTCGGCGTGTATTTTATGGCTGGACTCATCATGCTCGTGTCCGCGATTCTGAGCGCAATGCTGGCCTTTTTTGTTGGCGGTATCGACCCCGATTCCAGCTCGCAATTATTCCTGCTGACCATTCCCGTCTATCTAGGCTACGTCTTTGCCTTTGCCTACGTGCGCGCCAATGTCACCAACCTGGTCTGGAACCAGGCGCACCTCGGCTCAGTGTCTTTTCTTTCGACGATGAAAGGCGGGGAGCTGTTTGCGCTTTACCTCACCAACGCGCTTGCCATCATTGCAACCGTTGGCCTGGCGATTCCCTGGGCAGTGATGCGCACGATGCGCTACCGCGTCGAACACCTTTCAGCCCGCACCGATCGGCCGCTGTCGGACTTTATCGGCGATGACCGCAGCAATGTTCGCGCGGCAGCAGCCGAAACGGGTGACTTCTTCGATCTGGATCTCTCGCTATGACGGTTCTTGGCGGCTACTACTGCGACGGCAAGAGCGCGTTGCGTCACCCGGCAGAGCTGGAGTTGGCCGGCAACGAGGTCCGCCTCAAACGAGATGAGGAGGTTCGCAGCTTTCCAAGCGCGGAGCTGCTGGTATCCCCGCGCACCGGCGCTCAAAGCCGTCTCCTTACGCTTCCCGACGGCGGGCAGTTCCAGTGTGACGATGTCGAGACGCTCAATCGATTGCCTCAGGTAAGCCCCAGCGAAGGGGTCGTCGCGTGGCTGGAGCAGCGCTGGGGTGTTGCGCTGGGTTGCGTGGTGCTCGTGGCGCTGGTGCTATTTGCCGGGCATCGCTATGGGCTGCCGGCCGCAGCCGAAAGCATTGCGCTGCGAATCCCAATCGAATCAGAGCAAAACCTCGGTGAGCAAGTCCTCGACTCCATGCACGAGTTCGGCTGGCTTTTTCCTTCGCAAATTGACGTGCAGCGCCAGGAAAAGATTCGGGCGCGTTTCAACCAGTTCCGGCGTGGTCAGACCTACGAAGCGTATCTGGACCTGCAGTTTCGCGCCTCTGGTGCCATCGGGCCTAACGCGTTTGCCCTGCCGGGCGGTACCGTTGTCATCACTGACGACCTGGTCCGGCTGGCCGAGACGGACGAGGAGGTACTGGCGATCCTGGCCCATGAAATCGGTCACATCGAGCGCCGGCACGTCATGCGCACCCTCATCCAGAACTCACTGGTGGCGGTGGCCGCGACCGCGGTGACGGCAGACGCGGCGACCCTGACCGCCGCCGTAGCCGGCCTCCCGGTGGTGCTTCTGCAGAGCGAATACTCGCGAGAATTTGAAGAAGAGGCCGACGCTTATTCCTTTGCCTTGCTCCAGGAGCACGGCATATCGCCGGACGCTTTCGCTGACATCATGGAGCGACTGCAGCTACGCTACCCCGATTCCGAAAGCGCACTCCTCAACTTCGTGAGCACCCACCCCCAGACGGAAAGTCGCATCAGCAACGCCCGGAAAGCCGCCGATAAAGACGAGTCGACTTCGGACCAACTTTAGGTTGGATGGTCTCCTCCAAATTAATCCCAGCGAAGCATAAGCCAGGCTTTCGGGACGCGGTCAGTCGAGCTCAGTCGGCGAGCTCAACTTAGTCGCCCCTGTTCTTATATCTGGCAGCACCCCAGATCAGGAAGGAAAAACGGTCACGGGGTCGCCGGTAACCCACCGCGGATACTTGGGCATCACCTGAGTAAACAGCTCGCTCTCGAGAAATCGGTCCAGCCAGCCCCGGACCCACGGTGGCGCCTCCCGGTCGAAGCGGGTGCGATCGATGAACGCAAACTGGCGGACAAACGGCAGGACCGCCATATCAGCGACCGTAGGTCGGTCGTAGAAGAGCCAGCTTGTGCCTTCAGGCGTTGCAGCGATCCGCTCGAGATAAACGTTGGCTTTGGCGCGCTCCTGCTCCGGATCGGAGCTGAAGCGATTGTCATATTTCGTGCGGTCAAGAGCCGCTTTGAAACCACCGTCGTTGTGTTCAATCAGCGCCCGGCCCGCCTCTGGCATATCGAGCCAGCCTTCCGGATCGTGCTGAGCCAGCGCCCAGTGTATGATTTCCAGGCTTTCCTCGAGCACCGCATCAGCGGTGACCAGGACCGGCACCGTCGCTTTCGGCGATGCCGCCACAAACTCCGGCGCCTTATCCTTGAGCACAATCTCCCGCAGCTCGACCTGCAGACCGGCGTAGACCAGCGCCAGGCGAGCGCGTATCGCGAAGGGACAGCGCCGAAACGAGTAGAGTACCGGCCGCTCAGCCACGGACTTGCCCGCGCCGCCGCAGCTGCTTGAATGCCCCCGCGACAACCGCGGCTTCAATCACGGACGAAAGCTGGCTCCCCATACGCCAAAAACCGCTGTGGCTGGCGCCGTCCATAAACAGCTCTTCCGGATTGTCGAACGCTGCGTCCGGTCGCGAGGGTGACTGCGGATCCAGCAGGTCCGCGACGAGCTGCGCAGTCATAAGCGCATTGCTGGTGGTGGGCTCAAAGGCTTCGGTGCCAAAGACCTGCGCGCCAGCGAAGCCCGCCGCGAACAAGCGATTTTTGGTGACCGACTGCGTATAGGTTGCCGGGGCCACGTTGCACGACACGAGCTGACCTTCCGCTCGAGCCACCAGCGACCGCCAACGCTGAATCCGCTTCGCCAGCGTGTAGTTGGGGCCCTGCTGAGTAATCAGGCTGTTGATGATGCCGTAACGTTTCCCGTTCTCCCCCGACACCATCTGCCGGACGTTCGGCGCAAACAGGCGGGATCCGCTGACACTGCGCAGCAGCGAACGGACGGACCGAACGCCCGACGACGCCTCATACCGTTCACGCGATGCGGCGGCGACAGCCTCTGGTACCGCATACACGTCCGTTGGGGTGAGCAAAAAGGCAAGCTGCACCGGATGCGCGTTGCGCTGCGAGACTTCGGCCATGATCGCGTCCATCGCCACGCTCACGCGGACAAAACCACTCCCGTCGCGGTATGCGTAGCCGCCCAGAACCAGCGGCCGATCGAGCTCGATCAGCCAGCGGGAAATCTCCGCTGCGTCGGTCAGGAGGTTTGCGCCGGCCAGCTCGGTCAGCTCCTGATCGGACATATCGTCGGTTTGAGGCTTAGCGAGGGGGAAAATCAGCGTCCCCGCTGAGCGTCGTGCCGCCGCCAGCAGCGGCCCCCAAATCGAACTCCGGTTGAGATCTACGGCAATGACGGTCGCGCCCAGCTCAAGCAAGGTCGCAAAAGGACCCATTTCGGCGCCCGCGCCAAGCAGTACAATCGGTGGGAGCTCCGAAACCCACTCAGGGTTTTCGAGCACGCGTGTGACCGCCTCAGCATGGCTACCTTCAATGATGCCCCGTTCCCGCCACTGCGCGAGCTGCCCCAGCAGATTCACCCCGGTCAGGTGTCGGTTTTGATGAAGCACCGTCAACGGACGACGGTCGGCACCACCGGTAAGCACGGCCGTCTCGAACCGGCGTTCGGTCGGGATCGACATCGCGTCGGACAGCGAAACCGCTTCGCCTTCCCCGGCAAATTGAAAGGTCGAATGAACGGCGGCCAGACCTGCTGCCGCCATGTCGTTTGCGTGGTCCGCTGATGCCATCGCCTGGGCGGTGAGCTGCTCAAAGTATTGAGGGTATCGCTTTCGCCAGTTGGACTCGGCCGATACTCGCGCGGACCCGGCCTCGTCGACGGCACGCATCGCCTCGGCGACGATCGCTTTGCCCGTCGCGGTGGTGCTGCGCCGGCCGCTTTCCAGCTCGGGAAACACCACGCCTCGCTCGGTCATTTCTCTTCCTCTCTCGATCGATTTATTGCGCAAACCGGCCGCTGAGGGCTGCGCGCAAGAACGCGATGATAAGGCATTCAGCAAGCAGGAACACCAGGCCAAAACTGCCAGCTAATTAACAGTTTGGACCTCGTCAGTCGCTACACTTTGCGAAGTGTCACGGGAGTTGATTATGGTTCGAGCTGCACTCGCGGCGATCCTCACACTGGGTACAGGCGGCATCCTCGGCGACGCGGCCGCCACCCTAGTTTTCGAAGACGGATTTGAAGGCGGACCAGTGCAGACCGTCAACGACGTAGTCACCAGCGAAGCAGACGCCTCGCGGTTTCTTAGCTACGCGACGTTTGGTCCCACCATGGACGAGATCACTGCGCTGAACGGCTCCTCGTCCTCAGCGTGGTTTCTCCAGCAGCAGGGGCGTACCCCCAGCAGCTACCTCGACTACGTGTTTGCCGCCCTGCAGGAGCCCGGAGCCACCGACGGTAGCGGACAGCCGACCTTTCAGGGCCGGCGTACGCCAAACCACGCGTTCTGGGAGCTGACAATCACCGGTCCTGATCAGCTGCGCCAGCGTATGGCCTTTGCGCTGTCGCAGATCCTGGTCGTTTCCAACGCGATGAACACTCAACTGTTCGATTGGCCAACGGCGGTGGGTTACTACCAGGACGTCTTGATGACGCACGCCCTGGGTAACTACCGGGACCTGCTGGAAGCGGTGACCTACGCCCCGGCCATGGGGTCGTATCTGACCTACCTGCAGAACACGAAAGGTGACGAGGCCAGCGGCCGGGTGCCGGACGAAAACTACGCCCGCGAGATCATGCAGCTGTTCACGATCGGCTTGGTGGCACTCAACCCTGACGGCTCCCCGATTCTTCAGAACGGCCAGCCGGTCGAGCTCTACGACAACAGCGACGTCACGGGACTCGCTCGCGTCTTCACCGGTCTGAGCCTCGACAGCAACGTGTTTTTCTTCGGCTTCAATGAGCTGAACTCGGGCGCACTGTTTCGACCGATGAAGATCTTCCCGGACTTTCACTCGCCGCTTGAAAAGTCGTTCCTCGGAACGACGATCCCGGCCGGAACCGGTGCCGCCCAGAGTATCGACACGGCCTTGGATCTGCTGGTCGATCACCCCAACACCCCACCGTTTCTGGCGCGTCAGCTGATCCAGCGATTTGTCGCCAGCAACCCACCTCCCGCCTACGTGGCGCGGGTCGCGCAGGCGTTCTCGAGCGGCCGTTTTGTGCTGCCTAACGGCAGCGAGACCGGTGACGGCCGCCGGGGTGATCTGGCCGCAACACTGGCGGCCGTTTTGTTTGACCCGGAGGCCCGCAACCTTCCTGAGACGCCCGACCAGGCCGGCAAGCTACGCGAACCGGTCCTGCGCTTTACGCAGTGGGCCAGAGCCTTTCGCGTCGCAGGCGTTGAGCCAACGGCCATCCCGGTGCTGGATTTCACCGGCGCTACGGAAGATCTGGCGCAGGCGCCCTTTCAGTCGCCTTCGGTCTTCAACTTTTACCGTCCCGCCTTTGTCGCGCCCGGCACTCTGAGCGGCGCTGAGGGGCTGACGATGCCGGAACTGCAAATCGTCAACGCCAACTCGGTTTTTGGCTACAGCAACTTCATGGGTTACTTCATCTCCGGCCAGGCCGCTAGGGATTCAGCCGGCGGCGGAACGGCAGCTTTCGAGCCAAATTACAGCGCGGAGCGGGCGCTGGCGGGCGACCCTGCTACGCTGCTGAACCGGCTAGATCTGCTGCTCAATCACGGCGCCACGTCCGCCGTCACCCGACAGCGCATCATCGCGTTTGTGGAATCCCTGCCGCTGACTCAACCGTCAGATCCTGGCTACGACGGGCCCCTGGAGCGAGTCGTAGCCGCCGTCCAGATGCTGATGACCTCTCCAGATTACCTGGTACTTAAAGCTGAGGAGAACACCGATGCCCCTTAAGCGACGACAGTTTCTCAGCGGGTCCGCTGGTCTGACCTTGGCGGGCTATACGGGCCTGGCGGGGCTCCCATTCACGCTGCCGGCGACGGCGGCGGAGGTGGGAGGCTACCGAGCGTTGGTGTGTTTGTTCCTGCTCGGCGGCCTGGATTGTCACGACACGATCCTGCCCTTCGATCAGGCGTCTTACGACGAATACGCAGGGATCCGGTCTGAGCTTCTCAATCAGTACGGCAACATCGGCGGCGGCTCAACCCGGGACCGCTCGCGGCTGCTGCCGCTTGCCACCAGCGGGGACTTTGGCGGCCGAGAGTTTGCGCTGCCCGAGGAGCTGGCCGGCATCAAGGGTCTCTACGATGCCGGAAACGCAGCGATTGTTGGCAACGTTGGGCCGCTGATCGTTCCGGTTACGCGCACCGAAGTGCTCGCCGAGACCGCGCCGCTGCCCAAACGTCTCTTCTCTCACAACGATCAACAGTCCACCTGGGCGTCCAGCGCACCCGAAGGCGCGCAGTTCGGCTGGGGCGGACGGTTCGCCGACGCGGTGCTCGCTGCCGGTGGCAACAGCCTGCAGCCTGAATTCAGCGCCGTCACGACACTGGCCGATCGCCTATTTGTCACCGGGGCACAAACGGTGCCGTATCAGGTTGGCGTTCGCGGCGCCGCCAGACTGCAGGCGCTTGAGGCGTTGCAGGGTGCTCGAGGCACCCCCGAAGGTGAGGCGCGTTATCAGCTGCTGCGCGAACATTACCTGGCTGCGGGTTTTTCCAGCAGCAATCTGCTGAGCACCGACTACCAGGACTCGATGGCGGGCGCGCTCGTCACCAACGAACTCTATGATTCAGCGCTGGCTGCCGCTCCGCAGCTCTCAACGCCATTTCCGCAGGGCAACCTCGGCGGCCAGCTCGGCGCGGTCGCCCGGAGTATCGCGGCGCGACAGGAGCTCGGCGTCACCCGGCAGGTGTTCTTTGTTGCTCTGGGGGGCTTTGATACCCATTCCAGTCAGGTGCTTCAGCTTCCGGCCCTGCAGCGGGAGATCGACGCGGCGGTGGTGGCTTTTTATGCCGCCATGGAGGAACTCCAGATTGCCGATCAGGTGACCCTGTTTACCGCGTCAGATTTCGGGCGGACGCTGGCGGTCAACGGCGACGGCACCGATCACGGCTGGGCAGGCCATCACTTTGTGGTTGGTCAGGCGGTCAACGGTGGTGCGATCTATGGCTCGATTCCGGAGGCAACCCTCGGCCACAGTCAGGACGCCGGCGGGGGGCGTCTGATACCAACTCACTCGGTCGAGCAGTACGCGGCGCCGCTGGGTCAGTGGTTCGGACTGAACGCGGCGGAAGTAGACGCTGCGCTCCCGAATCTCGCCGGCCAGGGCGGATCGAATCTCACCTTTATCTAGTATCCTGTCATGCTGTCGCGGTGAGAGATCTCGCGCCAGCCGGCGTGCCGTTGGGTGGCGATGACCAGGCCGTAGAGGCTCAAGCCATGGATACCCAGTGAACGAGCGACCCGAGCCGGCGAAGCGAAACCGACCGCGCGCTATGTGGGCGATCGGTGCGCTATGTCTGATTATCATTGCGCTCTCGCTAGCGCTGGGGGCTTATCACAATCTCAAGCCCATGCCGCCAGGCACTGATTTTGAGGGGCCGCTCCGTCCCGCCACCAGCGTCACGTTTCTGGCCGACACCAGCTGGATCGATCAAGCGGGTGACCGCCAGGTGGAACAGACCATCTTTGGCGAGGTGCTCAAGATCATCGATCAGGCAACACACTTCGTGTTGCTGGACATGTTCCTGTTCAACGATTTTCAGGGCGAGATACCTGAGCTCACCCGCCCCCTGTCCGAGGAGATCACCAGCGCGCTGATCCGACAGCGGGGTCGCCACCCGACGCTCAACGTGGTTGTTATCACCGATCCGGTCAACGAGCTCTATGGGGGCATGGAATCACCTTATCTGGCACGCCTGCGCGGAGCAGGAATCCCTGTGGTGACCACCGACCTGAATCGGCTTCGCGACAGCAATCCGCTCTATTCCGGCTTCTGGCGGCTGCTCGTCAAGCCTTTCGGCAACACGCGCGCGGAAACGGTCGCCAATCCGCTTGGCCCCGGCCGCGTGTCCCTGCGTAGCTATCTCAAGCTCCTGAACTTCAAAGCCAACCATCGGAAGGTCATCGCGGCCGACCTTGGCGACTCGGCTGTTGCGCTCGTGTCCTCCGCCAACCCTCATGACGGCAGCAGCGCGCACCGCAACGCCGCGATACGCTTTACCGGCCCCGCAGTGGCAGACCTGGTGACCACAGAAAACGCCGTGCTTCGCCTGTCGGGGGCACCCGAAATCGAGCTGGATCTTGCTGCCCTGCAAGCGCCAGCCACACCCGGCTCTGCTTCGGTTCAGGTGGTGACCGAGCGCAAGATCAAGCGCGCGATACTCAATATGTTGAGTCAGGCCGCCGCCGGTGATCGGGTCCAGCTGATGATGTTCTACCTGGCGGACCGAGACGTGGTGGCCGCGCTGCTCGACGCGCATCGCCGGGCCGTCGACGTGCGGGTGCTGCTCGACCCCAATCGGGACGCCTTCGGGCGTGAAAAAAACGGTATTCCCAACCGGCAAACGGCTCACGAGCTGGCGAAGGCGGGCATTCCCGTACGCTGGTGCAGCACCGCTGGTGAGCAGTGTCACGCCAAGCTGCTGCTCCTGGATCATGCGCAGGGCAGCACGCTGCTATCAGGCTCCGCGAACTTCACTCGCCGAAATCTGAGCAACTACAACCTGGAAACAGACGTGGTGGTTCGGGGCGGGCAGACCCTGCCAGTCTTTTCCGCGGTGCGGGCGCAGTTCGAGCTTGAGTGGAGTAACGCTGACGGGCGTCGCTTCAGCCTGCCATATGAACAGTTTGCTGACCCGTCACCATGGCGCCGCGGCCTTTACCGAGTCATGGAGTGGAGCGGGCTCAGCACGTTCTAGGCAGAGCAAAACGCGATCGGAGAAACTGGGCAATGCCGTCTTCGTCGTGATGGCCGATCACTTCCGTCGCCAACGCTTTGAGCTCAGCTTTAGCGTTGGCCGGGGCGTAGCTTTCGTCAGCCACGGAGAACATGCTTACATCGTTATCGCTGTCGCCGAAACAGATAACCTTCTCGACGCCGAGCATCTCCCGCAGCACCTCAACGGCACCACCCTTGCTGGCGTTGCTGTGGTGGATGTCGATCCAGTAAAGATCATTACCCTCAAAAGCGGGTCCCGAATAAGCCACCAAGTGATCCTCGTCAGCGACCAGCATCGCCACGTTTTCAATGGCGCGGCGCGGTCCGATGGCCGACACGTTGATGATATCCACGTCGGCCGGCAGCATTTCCACGGGGCTTACGGTCAACCCGCGACCCTCAAGGTAGAGACGCTTGAGGTTCTGCTCCGCCTTGCTTCGCAGCGGCGCGTGGTACACGCCATGCACGTCATCGTCTTCGAGCGTAAAGATAAAGGGCGTCACGCCCTGATCAATGCAGGCCTGATTGACGTGACTGAGCTCAGCCGCCGTCAGCACGTTGTGATGGCTGAAATGCGACCGGTCCGGATGCCAGATCACCACACCATTTTTGTACACATGCGGCAGCCCGAAGCCCTGACCCTCCAGCACGCTGCGCGAGGCGTGTAGCGTCCTGCCGGTGGCAACCGTGTAGGCAATGCCGCTGCTCGCCAGCAGCTGCAGCGTCTCGCGCGTGAAGTCGGATATCACCGACTCGCGGTTGAGCAGCGTACCGTCGAGGTCAAATACCACCAGTTCCATGGTTCCAGTATATCGTTGGGCGATGACGATTCTGTGTTTAGGCCGGCGAGATGCGTTGATTCCGGAAATCGATCGCTTAGGAACCAGAACCCGCTCAATGACGCTATGCTGGCTAGTCCGCGCGCAGCAAGTCAGAGCCTGCGATGACTCAACCAATCGACAAGCGTATCGACATCGCCGTCCCCCAGGACCGCGTCTTTGCAGCACTCACCAGCAGCGAGGAGATTCCCCAGTATTTCCCCCTTTCCCGCGTCGAAGCAGACTGGGCTGTCGGCGGTGGGATCAAGCTGTTCGGCGAGGCTGACGGCACTCCCTTCGTCGACCATGGCGTGATCGAGATCCTGACGCCGCCCACCGTTTTTCAGTATCGATATTGGAGCGACAACCACGGCACAGCCCGACAGGCTGACAACGAGGTCACCATTCGCTACGAAACGTCAGATCGCCAAGGGAAAACGCGGCTGACCGTGACCCAGTCCAACCTGCCCTCACTAGAGCTTCGGCAGATGATGGAGCAACAGGTCTGGGATTTTCTTTTGGGAGCCTTGAAACAGTACCTTGAAGGCTAAGGTGACCATCGGACGCAGGCGGGCAGCTCAATCCACAATCGCGCCGTAGACCATCGCTCGAACGTAGGCCTGGTCGTCGAGGCCCAGCGCCGGGAGCAGCTGCGTGATGTACACGACAATCAGTTCTTCCGCCGGGTCCACCCAGTAGGTGGAATGATAAGCGCCACCCCAGCCGTACTCGCCGACGGACCCAGGCACCCCTCGCGCGCCAACGTCTTCCACCACCCAGAAGCCCAGACCAAAGCCTCGCCCGTCGCCGGCGAAAAGCGCCCCCGTCCAGGGGTAGTGGCTGGTTGTCATCAGCTCAACGGATTTACGGCTCAGGATCCGTGCGCCGTCGAGCTCTCCGCCGTTGAGCAGCATCTGCAGAAAGCGGCCATAGTCACCGGCGGTGGACAGCAGCCCGGCACCGCCGGAGAAGCTCTTGCGCGGTCCGTTGAGATAGGCACCCTGCCCGGCGTCAGAGGCCCGCTCAATGCCTCCGCCCTCCTGCGCGGAATACACCACGGTCAGTCTGTCGGCCTTTTCTTTGGGCAGATAAAAATGGGTGTCATTCATCTCGAGCGGCTCAAGAATCTGCGACCTAAGAAACGCGTCCAGGCTCATGCCGCTGACTTCTTCCACGACAACGCCAAGAATATCGGTGGAGTAACCGTAGACCAGTCGCTCACCCGGCTGCGCGTCGAACGGCAGGGACGCCATCTTGGCGACAGTCTCGCGGATCGGCTCTTCGCGGTCGGCAAAGTACCAGCCCACGATACCGGCCTTCTGCCATCGATCGGCTGCCGGCCCTACGCCGTAACCGATGCCGGAATGGTGGGTGAGCAGATCGCGCAGCGTGATTGGCCGGCTTGCCGGGACCACGTCGTAGCCACCGCTTTCTCTTGTCACCGCAACGGTTGTTGTACGAAACTCCGGCAAGTATTTGTACAGCGGATCGGCGATGACCAACGCACCGCGCTCCTGGAGCATCATGATCGCGACAGAAACCAGCGCCTTGGTTTGGGAGGCAATCCGAAAAATATCGTCTTCTTTCATAGCCGCGCCAGCCTCCCGGTCTCGAAAGCCGAATGACTCCAGGTAGGCCACCTTGCCGCGCCGGGCAACCAGCGCCACACCGCCGCCCAGCTCCCCTCGATCAACATAGCCTTGAATGGAGTCGCTCAGCGCCTCGAGTCCGGCTCCCGAAAGGCCGGCGTCAGCCGCGGGCATTCGCCCAAAAGACTCCGCAAGCGCGACGCTCCCGCCGACAATCGTCACGCTCAGCGTGGCCAGGGCAGCCCACAACCATAAGCGAGGCAGGTTTCGTTCAGGCTTAGTAGGTCTGGTCGTGCGGTGGGTCAGAGTGGACGTCATGGGTTGTGCCTTTCGCCGATAAGACCCGGCAACTGACCGGGCAGATCGTCGCATCCTACCTCACCCGGCGCTGGGTGACGCGGCCTGCAGCCGGCGACCTGCAAGCCAGACAATCGCGACGTTGGCCATCAGCCCCCACGCGCCCGACTCAACCCCCAGCGGGGAATCGCTCGCCAGCCAGCCGACGCCGGATGAAACCCGGAGCAACAGCACCACCGCGAGCCCTGTCGCCAGGCCGCGGAGCACCGCGCCGCCGCTTGGCGGATGCCGCTGAACCGCGCCAAGGATGGCGGGTGCCGCCTGGCAGAGCACCTCCAGCTTGACCACCGTCAGCTGCCAGATGGTCTGCGGCAGGTGGATGGCCAGCGTGGCCATAGCGGCCATCACCAGCCAAGAAAAAACCTTGCCCGTCAGCGTCAGCTGGGCCTCGGACGCTCCGGGTCGCCAGCGTCGGTAAAAGTCCTGCGTAAACAGCGAAGACAGCGCTAGAAGCGCTGAATCGATCGTCGACATGATGGCGGCCAGCGCCGCCGCCAGAAACATGACAAACAGCCAGCGCAGCGTCGGCACCGCTTCGATCAGATCCGCCAGCAGCGCCAGCGTAATGCCCTCGCTGGCGGCCCGGTCGAGGCCAGGAAGGACGGCCGCTCCGGTCAGGCCGATAGCGAGCACCAGGGTGATCGTGAGCAGGGGCATGACCAGCATCAGCTGGAGCGAGCGACGCAGGACTGCCGGGCTTTTCGCCGAAAAAATCCGCTGCAATGCCTGCGGATAGACCGCGGCGCCGAAGGCCACCACCAGTATGATGCTGGCATAACCGGCAAGCCTGGTGGCATCGGGTGGCTCCCAAAACTCCGGCCGCTGTTCCTTTAGCAGCTCCAGCAGCCGGGGCACGCCGTCGTAGTGCATATTAATCGCCACGAAAAAGGTGATGCAGCCAAGCAGGAGCAGTAGTCCCTGAATCGCGTCAGTCCAAGCGACCGACCGCATGCCGCCGAGTGACTCGTAGATCACCATGATCAAGGCCGCCATCCAGATGGCGCCGGCAAGGCTGACGTTCCCGTCGGTGACGGCGTAAAGCACCTGACCCACGGCCTTGAGGTTTGCCAGGATATAGCTCGCCAGAACCACCACAAAAACGACGTTCAGCGTCGCCAGCAGCGCCTTATGACCATACCGGTCGCGAATCAGATCACCGGGCGTGAGGTAGCGACGATGCGTCGAGAGGCGCTGCAGGCGCGGTGCGAAGAGCCAATAAACGCCGACGATACCGAGCATAAAGGTGATGGCGCTGAAAAAGGTAAAGCCCTGGCGATAGGCGTTGGCCGGATAACCGACCAGCGCGTTGCCGCTGTATTGGGTGGCGTACAGGCTGAAAAAGAGCGTGGGCAGGCCCAGGCCGCGCCCGGCGAGATAGAAGTCTTCCAGACTGTTATCGCGACGCGCCCGTCGGCCCAGCCAGCCGATCAGCAGCAGCGATGCAAGATAGCCCAGCAGAAATGCCTGGCCGGAAGTGCCGAGCATCAGGGCCGGTCTGACCGATCGACGACCGGACTGGGTTCATCGTCACCGCCATCGTTCCAGTGGCGCTGCAGCAGCCATCCAACGACAACAGCGTAGACCACCGATGCCAGCAGCGAGAACGCTGCCCAGGCGGGTATACCGGCAACTTCGCCATTCAATCCTGGCCACCATGGGACGGTCAAAAGCAGCAGCGCAACGGCGGCCATCGCTCGGGGACCAAAACCAAGTCCGCGATTCTTCATGTCACTGGGCCCGAGGCGCTGCGCGCAAGTCTGTGCCCTCGATGTCCTCTACGAGCTGGACGAATGCCGGATGCTTCCGGGCGCCGTCGTAGAATGGCAGCTTCGGCTCCATGAACGAATGCTCGCGGTTGGGTTGGACCATCGCTTCGCGCAGAAACTCGACGACGTCTTTCGCGGCGCCTGCGATGTAAAGGGCCGCCGTGCGAAAGACCTGGCGACGGGAAAGCTCTCGAAAAAGCCCCCGCCCCGCGGACACCTGCTCACTCATGGCGGCCATGATAGGGTAAATGTAATCCTGAGTGTTGGAGTAGGGCCGCGATAGTCGTAACCTTGGGCGTGTTAGCAAATCATAGGAATCTGTCCGTGACGATGAAACGAAACATGACCGTAGCGGCTGCCGCCTTACTTGCGCTCCTGATTTCCGGCTGCGGAGATTCCGGTGGCGGTGACGCGCCCGCTGAGACTGCGGCCCCGGCGAACGAGAACGACGCGTCGGCTCAGGCCTCGGCCCCGGCGCCCGAGGAAACCACGCCAACAGCCCTGCCACGGACACCGGCGCCGGAGGGAGCCCGCGCGTTTATCGTCGAGCCGGCCGACGGCGCCGTCGTTTCGTCACCGGTGAAGATCGTTTTTGGGGCAGAAAACATCCAGGTCATTGCCGCCGGTAACGATGCACCGGGCAGCGGGCACCATCACCTGATCATCGACGCACCGCTGCCCGACCTCGATAAGCCGATTCCGGCCTCGGACAATTACCGGCACTTTGGGGGCGCACAGACGGAAGCAACCGTCGAGCTGGAACCCGGCCAGCACGAACTTCGGCTGCTGTTTGGAGACTACCTGCATATTCCGCATGACCCGCCCGTCTATTCGGAGGTAGTGACGATAAGCGTACAGTAAGCGGCTTTGGATGCATTCCCGCCAGCAGCACCGAACGCCATCGGGGTTAAGGATTCGAGTTAAGCCGGCGTTGAATGACCCTGGCAGTCGCGCCGACTACCAGGTCTCCGCCGGCTGAGTCTTTTCCCCAGGCATTGGCCAGCGTCGCGTGGTGGACCACTCCAGACGAGACGGGTTTCCGGGCCTACGCCGCGGCTTGGATCGTGCTACAGCATTGCCAGATAGTCGGGCAGCTTGACGGCTGCCAACACCACCGACACCACCAGGCAAGCCAGTAAAATCCCGTTGCGCCAGCCGCTGGCCGTGTGTTCACCCATCACGGCCTTTCGATTCAGCAGGATCATCATGGCGATGATCACCATCGGGATCACCAGCACGTTCACTCCCATTAGAAGCACCACCTTGAGCAGCGCCGGAAAGTCCCAGACCGGCGCCAGGATCGCTGACGCAAGAGTCACCACCACAACCAGCCGGCGATAGAGCTTATTCTGTGGCGTGTACGACCAGTCCTTATCGAGCATATCCAGGGTGAGATAGATCACCACCTGTACGCAAATCACGAGCGTAGTCATTGCCGCGATAAACAGACCAAACGTGAAAATCGGAGGCCCCATAAAGCCAAGGACCGCCGGGAAGGCCTGGGTCAGAACCTGGCCCGCCGCGTTTACGGTCTCAATTTGAGCGTGATCGGCCAGCGGGTAGAGCGCAAAGCCACCGGCAATCAGGATGAACATGGCGTAGGCGCCGAAAATCACGCCAAGGTTGAGCACCGACTTTCGCAGGTCGGCCTTTAAGGTTGTCGCGCTGCCGCCGGCGTCGGAGCTCAGGTACGGAATTGCGAGCAATGCGCCGGGAGCGATGGCGGCTCCCACGATGGCGATGATGGAGCTGGTGCTCATGCGGACCCGATCACTCTCGCCAACGGGCAAGTCATCAGGGATCGTGGGAACAAGACCCACCACTATGTCGCCGAACTCGCTGAAACTGCGCAGGGCGATGAGCAAAAAGCAGAAAAACATCAGCACCATGAACCCCGTCATGGTTTTCTGTAGACGATCGTAACCCTGCGACAGCACCAGCCACAGCAGCAGCAGCGCAAGTCCAACGCAACCGCCCCATTCGAACTGCTGATATCGGGCCAGCACGCTAGGAGCAGCATCAGCACCCGGTGGGTGCATGCCAAAGAGCGACAGAAAAGCTGACGTCATGACCGAGAACTGCCCCATGGCGACCAGCACGTGTATCGGAACGTTGATCAGCAGAAAGAGCCAAGCGACCGTCGGGTGAAGCTGCCGGCGCACCAGCGTCATCATCCCCACGCCGCGATTGACGCTGCCAATGCGCGACGAGGAGTCGACGGCCACCACGAACAGTGGCAGCATGAACAGAACGACCCACAGCAGTTCGTAGCGAAACCAGGCGCCTGCCAGAATCAGGGAAGCCACCGCACCGGCCCCCATCGTGCCGGCCGCAATAACGGCGGCTGGACCGACAAGGCCCTGGAACAGCCGGTAGATTGCGTTCATGAAGGATGGAACATGGTCGCGGCGGCTTCGGGTCCGGCTAAAGAACCGCACGAGTCTACAGGCTCACCCGGTGCCGGACACCGCAATTGCGCGGAAAGCAACAAAATGAAACAGCTCACGTCATGTTGCCGAATCGACGTGTCTGTAAACATACGGTGCGGACGTTTTTTTCATGAAAGGATGACTACGATGACATCACTGTCCTTTAAACGTATCGATCATGTGTCTCTGACGGTTGCTGAGCTTCAGCCCGCCATCGATTTCTATACAAAGATATTCGGCGCCGAGCTTGCGTACGAAATGGGCCCCTTCGACGCCGCCGAATCACCCGTGATGGATGACGGGAGAGACTGGACCGAAGCTCATATCAACGTGCCGGGTGCCCGGCTTAGCATCGCGATGCTGAAGATGCCTTGCGGCCTGGGCATGGAGCTGTTTCGCTATGACAAGCCGGACGACGCGGCCAATGCTCCGCCACGCAACTGCGATATCGGCAGCCGCCATCTCTGCATCGAGGTGGAGAATCTGGATGAGTCGGTGGCCTTTTTGACCGAAAATGGCTGCACCCCGATGGCGGGGTCCATCGACATGGCCGGAGCGCCCTGTCCCGACAGCCGGTCGTACTATGTGCTGGATCCCTTCGGTCATCAGCTCGAACTCGTCCAGTACAGTTAGGAGAACAAGATGACACGCGAAGCCATCAATCCCGAGTCGCTCTACGGCAGCGTTCAGTACGGCTTTTCTCACGCCGTAAAGTCCACCGGGGGCACCACCATTCACTGCGCTGGCCAGGTGGGCTGGGACAAGGACTACAACCTCGTCGGCGAGGGTGACGTCGGCGCCCAGGCTCGTCAGGCGCTCAGCAACCTCAAGGAGGTGCTGGCGGCATCCGGTGCGGGTCCCGCGGACGTTGTGCGAATCCGCACCTACGTGGTCAATCACAGCCCGGAGATGATCGATCCAATCGGCGCAGCGCTGGGCGAGTTTTATGGCGATATCGTCCCGGCCGCCAACACGTGGATCGGCGTTCAGTCGCTCGCGCTGCCAGGCTTTCTCGTCGAAATCGAGGCGACCGCGGTCGTCGCGTAAGTTCACTCGCGAAGCAGGTTGGCTCGGGCCCCGGCGGTCACGGATCGATGACCGACGTTGACGTTGCGGTCATTGGCGGCGGCCTGATCGGCTGCGCCTGCGCCATGCATCTGGCCAAAGGCGGCGCCAGCGTCGCCTTGCTCGAACGGGGCCAGCTCAACCAGGGCGCGTCCGGTCAGAACGCCGGATCGCTGCACTTTCAGCTAGAACATCGCCTTCTGCAGGACATCGACGGCCAGCGCCGCGAGCTCGAACACTATGTTGGCCTGACACGGATCGCCATCGACCAATGGCGTCACATCGACGACGAGGTCGGCTGTGAAACCGAGCTGCACATGAATGGCGGCATCATGGTCGCCGAAACGGCGGAGCAGGTCGCGCTGCTCGAGCGTAAGGCTGAGATCGAACAGAGTCAGGGCCTGGAAGTCGAGCTGCTCGACGGACCCGAGGCGCGTCGACGGGCACCCTACCTCTCCGACTCGGTGCTGGCGGCGCTCTACTGTGAGGTGGAGGGTCACTGCAATCCCCGACTTCTGACGCCGGCTTACGCCGCCGCTGCGGGTCGTCATGGCGCACGACTGATCAGCGGCGCGTTGGTCAATACGATTCGCCGCAAAAACGGCGTCTGGTGGCTGGGTTTCAACCGGACGGCAGACCGCGGGGCTACGGAAACCTTGAGCGCGAACGCCGTGGTTAACACGGCGGGGGTAAGCGCGCCGGCGATTGCCGCGCTGGCAAATCTGCACCTGCCGCTGTTCCCCGTGGCGTTACTGATGAACTGCACCGAAAAGGTCGATCCGCTGCTGCCCCATCTGGTGCAGCATGTCGGGCGGAAGCTGTCTTTGAAACAAACGCACGCCGGCAATCTGCTGATCGGCGGCGGCTGGACAGCCCGCCTTCGCCAGAGCGCCGGAACCTGGTCCAGCACCTCCCCACCGGAGCTGTCGCTGGACTCGGTGATCGGCAACCTGCAGACGGCAGGCGACGTGGTGCCCGTCGTCAAGTCGCTGCGCCTGCTCCGGAGCTGGACCGGCATGACGGCGATCACCGCCGATCAGCTGCCGATTATCGGTGAGGTGAGCCTGGCGCCGGGATTCTACGTGGCCGCCGGCGGCTCAGGGTTTACCTATGGACCCACCTACGCACAGCTGCTGAGCGAAGAGATCCTGACCCAGAGGTCCTCCTTTCCGCTCGACCCCTACAGCCCCAACAGATTCCAGGGGCTGAACGCTTTTATGGGGGCCTAGACATGCCGCGCAGCAGCTCTACCGACATCACCCGCGGCGAGAACCTGGAGCTGACGGTCGATGGCCGGCGCATCCGGGTTTGCGCCGGGGAAACGCTGGCAACCGCCGTGCTCGCGAGCGATACGCTTACCTTCAATCGAACCGGCGGTCAGCAGCCGCGATCTGCTTACTGCAACATGGGCACCTGCTTTGAATGCCAGGTGCGCGTCGCGCCGGCGCCAGGCACACGCTTTCGCTGGCAGCGCGCATGCATGGTGCCCGCGCAGGCAGGCATGGTGGTGCTGACGGGCGTCTCCCGCCAATCCACTGGCGAGGAACATGACGGCTAGGGGCGCAGAGACCGAACTGGCGATTGTCGGCGCGGGCCCGGCCGGCATGGCTGCTGCCGTCGTCGCGGCGGAACACGGCGCGAGCGTTACCGTCATCGATGAGCAGCCGGCCGCCGGCGGGCAGTATCTGCGACAGCCGCCGCGGGAGTTTGGCGTCCGCAACTGGCTTGGCGGGCCAACCTATGAGGCCGGGAAAACGCTGCTCGAGCGGGCGGAATCCCTGACGAACGTAAGTTGGCATCTGCGTACAAGCGTCGCCGGTTTGCTTCGACGGGAAATGCCGGACCGCGGTTTTGAGGTGATCCTGGACCGTTATCCGATCGGCGACCAGGATTCGCTCACCACGCTCGAGGCCGAAACGGTCCTGCTGGCACCGGGCTGTTTTGACATGCCCGTGATGTTTCCGGGCTGGAATCTGCCTGGCGTGATGGCCGGCGGCGGCATTCAGGCGTTTATCAAAAGCCAGCAGTTTGTTCCCGGCAATCGGTTTCTGTTTGTCGGCAGTCACCCGCTGCAGCTGATCATCGCAGACCAGATTCTTCAGGCCGGCGGTGAGGTTGCAGGGGTGCTGTTTTCGCAGAGCCGTGCCAGGGCCCTCGCGTTGCTGGCTCACCCTGGAGTAATGCTCGCCAACCGCGACAAACTCTGGCAAACCGCGGAGATCATCGGGCGCCTGAAGAAGGCCGGTGTCCCGGTGGAGTTTAGTCAGACCCTGGTGTCCGCCAATGGTGCGGAAAAGCTGGAAAGCGTGACCGTAGCGCCGGTTGCGCGTGATGGTACCGTCCGCGCAACGCAGTCGAAACCCATAGCGTGTGATCGACTGGGCGTCTGTTTCAGCTTTCTGGCCTCCTCCGAGCTTGCCCGAATGGCCGGCGCGAGGTCGCGCTGGCACGCAAGCCGGGGTGGACTCATCGCTGAAGCCAGCGCCGAGCAGTGCAGCTCGATTGACGGCCTGTACGTGGCCGGCGAGATCACGGGGGTGTCCGGTGCTGAGGTAGCGGCGCTCGAGGGTGAGGTCGCCGGCTATCACATCATGGCCAGCCTCGGAAAACTGCCGCCCCAGCGGGCGCAGTCTTTGGCCGGTTCCGTGCAGCGACGGCTGAAAAAGGCCCGGGGCTTTGCCGACCTGCTCAACCGTCTCGCCTGGCCGGGCCAGGCGCTGCTCGATAGCCTGATGAAAGCTTCCGTCACCTTGTGTAAATGTGAGGAGGTGACCGTTGGCGATGTGGAGACGATGCTGACGGCCAATCCTCATATCCGCACCGCCAACGCCGCCAAGCTCCTGTCCCGGACGGGCATGGGGCTATGCCAGGGTCGCTACTGCCATGCTGCGCTCACCCGACTAATCGCGCGCCACCGCGGGATACCGGAGGACGCGGTCGGCGAGTTCACCGCCCGCTTTCCGAGCAAGCCGGTTGGAATCGATCAGCTGATCGAGCTGGGGCGATCGCAGGACAACATGTCCACGGACTGACCTTCGAACGTCAAGCTGCCGGGAGAAACGGCATAGTGGCCTCAATCTTTTGCAGAAGACGGACGGCTGCCACCGGCAGCTGCCGACCCAGGCGAGTGATGACGCTGGCGCTCGTGTGCATCAGCGCCGGGTGGTCGATAAGCACCGCGGTCAGACGACCCTCAGCGACCTCGGTGTGGGCGGCAATGCCCGGCAGGAGGGTGATCCCGTTGCCGGAGCGGGCAAACTCCTTCAGAACCATCAGTGAATTGCTCTCGAGGACCGGCTGAAAAAACACGTGCTCCTGAGCCTCCACCTCGCTCAGGACCTGGCTGATCCGAAAGGCGGATTCCGGCATGGCGATGCGCTCGTCCACGAGGTCCTGGAGCGTGACGCTGGAGCGCTTGCTGATTGCATGACCTGGGCTCGCAATGACCTTGATTGGCTGATCCGAGGACGCGCGAACCCGGATTTTTGCGTCCGGCTCCGGCTGGAACACCATGCCCATGTGGGCCTCGTCTTCCTGCACCAGTCCGACCACCTCCGCCGTTCCTCCGGTGCGGACGACCAAATGAATATCCGGATACTGCGCCATGAATCGGTCCAGCACGTTGGACAGCAGATCGCCAATCAACGCCTCGCCCACCGCGATCTTCACCGTACCGCCCTTGAGGTGATTCAGATCGCGGATCTGCGACACAAATGCCTCCTGCTGCATCGTGAACTCGCGGTAATAACGCAGCGCCAGCTCACCCGCTTCGGTCAGCTTGAGCGGGCTGCGGTTGCGTTCGATGAGCGGCGCGCCCAGCTCCTCCTCAAGCTGAGCGATCTGACGGCTAATCGAGGAAGGCGCCACGTTCAGGTTTTCGCTGGCGGCTCGCATGGTGCCGCCGCGCACCGCCTCGGCCAGTGATCTCAATCGGTTGTCGTGAAGTCGAGACATGCCGCCTACCTGGAATCTGTTGGGCTCGCGC
Source organism: Pseudomonadota bacterium (assembly GCA_039033415.1). Lineage (NCBI taxonomy): Bacteria > Pseudomonadati > Pseudomonadota > Pseudomonadota bacterium. The sequence continues at coordinate 88,985 of JBCCCR010000023.1, forward strand.
GACCGGCGAGCCTGCGTGTTGCGCTAATCGCAACAGATTTCAATATAACTTGTTATTGATAGATCATTCAACCGCTCGTAGCCTGAAGAACGATCAATAAACATGTTAAGCGCTGAGCAAAAAATCCCTAGCTATCCGACCGTTACAAAGGGCTGACTCTCAACAGTGGATCGAAACTCCGTTTCTTGGCGCGGCTACCTGCCGGCGATCACCACACCGTTCGACGAAGACGGTGCGCTCGACCTGAACGCGCTAAAACGTCTTCTGGAGTGGCTCGCTCAGGAGGGGATGCACGGGCTCATTGTCGCCGGCACAACCGGCGAGTGGTTCAGCATGGACAGCGGCGAGCGAGCGCAGCTTTTCGGCTGCGTCGGTGAGGTTCTCAACGGGGAGATGCCGCTCATCGCGGGCTGCAACGCTTTCACCGCAGACAAGGTGCTGGCCAACGCCGACACGGCGGCTCGCTGCGGCTTTGAGGGCATCCTGGTCACGCCGCCACCCTACGTTCGCCCCTGCGAGCGGGAGGTGATCGCCTTCTACGAGGACATCAATCGGCGCTCGCCGCTACCCATCTGTGTCTACAACTGGCCGCCGGGTACCAACCTGGATCTGAGCAAAGCCACTCTTCGAGCACTGGCGCAGCTCGACAAGGTGGTCGCAATTAAGAACTCAACCGGCGATCGCGATCATTTTCTCGACGTGATGCGAGCCCTGCGCGACCAGGTTCGAATCTTTGGTATTCCAATGAACCAGGACGGTGCTCAGCTCGTGCTGGACAACGAGGCTGACGGGACCATGGGTGCCGCCGGCGTTCTCGGCAGCGCTCAGCCCGATTTCTTCAACGCGCTGTGGGCCGGTGATCGCGAGCGCGGCCTGGCCGCCGCTGCCCAGGACGCTCGGATCATGAGTGACTGGTTCAACATCGACTACACGGCGAAGTTCGGATCGGCCCAGGCCGTTTTCAAAACCGCCCTGAATCTGCAAGGCCTTCCCGGCGGCTGTCCACGCCGGCCGATTCTGCCGCTGTCCGATGAACACACCGCCCGCGTACGAGAAACGCTCGCAGACCTTGGGAGGCTGTAGACATGATGATCACTCCCGTCCTATCAATCTTCCGACGAGTCGCCGTCATTCCATACCGAGTGTCGCTGGCGCTGCTGACCGCGGCCACGTTTGCCGGCACCGGGTGTAGCCGGCAGGACAGCGCCGAGCAAATGCCGGCATCCGCACAGACGGAGCTCGCGGCACCGACGGCAACCGACGCAATGTCGCAGCTGGATACGCTGATCGAACAATTTGTCGAGAGCCAGTCCGACAGCGACCAGGAGATTGGGCTGCGGCCCGTGACCGCTGAGGCCTTCGAAGCGGAGATCGACGAAATGCGCACGCTCCTGGCCGCAGTCCGGGCGGTCGATCCAGCGGGGTTAAGTTTTGAGGCTAGCATCGACCAGCGAGTGCTGATCGGGATGCTCGATACCGACGCTTTCGCGGCGAGCGATCGGCGGCTCTGGGAAATCGACCCATCGATTTATGTACCCGCGGGCCAGGTGGGCCGGCTGCTGGAGCCCGAGTCGATTCAGTCTCCGGCCGAACGAGCCGAGGCGCTTGCGGCCGTATTGGCCGACATACCCGAACACGTCAGACAGGCGAGGATCAACCTCAAAAATCCGCCGCAGCGGTTCACCGAAAGCGCCATCTTCAAGACCGCAGGCACCATCAAGAGCCTGACCGAAGACGCTTCGACCCTGGCCACTGACGCTCCGGCTGGGGTGGATGCGTTTAACGATGCACTCAGGGAAGCCATCGAGGCCCTGGAAAGCTTCCAGGCGTACCTTGAGACAGAGCTGTTGCCCGCTGCGAACGGATCGTGGGCGGTCGGCAAGAATCACTACGACTATATCCTGAAAAATCGCTGGTTCTTTGATCTCGACGCCGACGACATTTTGGCGCGCGGCCAGTCTGGCTTCGCCGAGACGGAAGCACTGGCACAGCAGGTCGCAAACCGTATCGAGCCTGGCAAACACTGGGCCGAGGTTTACGAGACCCTGAAGGACGATCACCCGCCGATTGACGGGATCAAGGCGGCTTATCAAGCATCGATCGACGAGGCTCAGGTATTTATCCGCGAAAACCAGATCGTCACCCTGCCGGATGGGGAGCGGGTTGTCACGCTCGACACGCCGCCGGCCATGCGACGTTCCTCTCCCTTTGGCACGTTTCAGTCGGTAGATCGTTTCGGCACCGACCTCGAAGGCAAGCTGCTGCTAACGCCGATCGAGGGCTGGATGTCCGAGAGCCAGCAGGCTGAGCGGGTACGTTCACACCACAACGCCTGGATACCGGTAATCGCTGTCCATGAGGCGTATCCGGGCCATCACACCGACGCGCTTAAGACCCGAGAAAACCCTCGGCTCCTGCGCAAAGTTGTGGGCGAATCGATCTTCGCGGAGGGCTGGGGCCTGTTTACCGAAGAGCTTATGTACGAGCTTGGCTTTCTTCAGGGAGATGATGTTCGCCTGACACAGCTGCGCAACAGGCTTTGGCGAGCGGCGCGGGTGATCCTCGACGTGAGCCTCCACACGGGTCGCATGACCTTCGACGAAGCGGTGGATTTCCTGGTCGAAAAGGTGCGCTTCGAACGCTATGCGGCCGAGCTGGAAGTTGGCATGTACACCGAACGGCCCACGTTCGTGCTGGGCTACCTGATTGGCATGCAGGAAATCATCGACATTCGCGCAGACTGGATCGCCCGCTACGGCGAGCCTGACCCGCCTTCCGAATTTTATGACGCGCTGCTGAGGATTGGATCCATTCCGCCAGTTCTGGTTCGCGAGTCGCTTCTGGCCAGGGACGAGCCACCGTCAGCGCAGGCTGATGGACCTTAAACCCAAACTGACCACCAGGCAGTTCCCAATTGAGGAAGAAACCATGAAACGCAAAAGAGCAACGACGCAAGCACGACGAAGCACCCGCGCGCCCCGGCGGTTGTCCTGGACTTCGGTCCTGCTGACGCCCGTGGTCGGTCTCGTTGCCGCGCCCAGCTTCGCTCAGGACGACAGCGAGCTATCACTGGAGGAGGTGGTCGTAACGGCCCAGCGCCGGGATCAGAATCTGCAGGATGTCCCCATCGCGCTCTCAGCGTTCACCGCAGACAGCATCGAAAAGTTTCGGTTTGACGACGTGGGTGATTATGTCACTCAGGTTCCCAACGCCAGCTTCATTAGCAACGGCGCGCGATCACGGCGACAGATCAGCATTCGCGGCGTCACCAATTTTCTGGGTTTTGTCGGCACCTCTACCACCGGATTTTATATCGACGACTTCAGCATCGCAGGCAGCACGATCAATCCGCCAATCATGGATATCGAGCGAATCGAGATTCTTCGGGGTCCACAGGCCACCTATTTCGGGCGTAACGCGCTCGGAGGGGGAATCAGCATCACGTCGAAGAAGCCTACCGACGAATTTGAAGGGTCGCTCATGGCCGACCTGTCCAGCTTCGATACGATTGACGTGGAAGCGGTGGTCAACATCCCGATCAGCGACACCATCTCAACCCGGTTCAACGCCAAGAGCATTACCTCTGACGGCAATATCGAAAACATCAATCCCGTCGGCGGCGGTAACGACTCTGACTATGAGTACATCAAGGGAGCGGTCCGCTTTACCCCGTCCGAAAACCTGACCATCGACGCCTCCTATCTCTATGCCGGCGAATCGGTTGGCATGCGTGAAGGCGTGCCGTCTGGCGTATTTTCCAACTTTGCCGGCAACGTCCTTTACTCCGGTCAGTTTCCGGATCGCGATGGTGACGGTGCCTCAGATCCGTTTGTGGATGAGGTCGGTTTTTTCCCAGGCAACCGGGATCGGACCAACTTCAATGCGGACCAGAAGGTGGGCACCACCGTCCGCAACGCGGTGTTTCGCGTCGACTACACTCGAAACGATTTGCTGTTCACGTCGATCACCGGCTTTGTCGATTCTGACTTTTTCTTAAACGGCGACATCGACGGCAGCAGCCGAGACTTCTTTAACGAGTTCCGCAACCTGGAACGCGAGAGCATCAGCACTGAATTTCGCGTCCAAAACACCAACCCCAACCGACTCCAGTGGAATCTGGGTTTTCTCTATGCCGAGGACGACGGCAAAGACACGAACCGGACCTTTGTCGGCGCCGAGCAGGTTTTTGGACTCCCGGAGTTCTTCCTGATCGACCGCGAAGACTCCACCAGCGCGTCTGACACCTGGGCGATCTTTGGCCAGCTTGACTACGATGTAACCGACCGCTTGACCGTCTCTGTCGGCGGCCGCTACAGCGAAGAGACCAAGCGATCTGACATTTCCGGATTCTCCGGTGGATTTCAGCAAACGCTCTCGGTGGAAGATACCTTTGACGACTTCTCCCCGCGTCTCGCCGCCACTTACCAGGCCTCGGACGACATGACCTTTTACGCAACCATCTCTAAGGGGTTCAAATCCGGCGGCGTGCAGATTGCGCCGAACCCGGACGCTGAGACCTTCGATCCGGAGGAGCTGTGGAACTACGAAATTGGCATGAAAGCCGACTTCTTTGACAGTCGGCTGCGTCTCAATGCGGCAGCGTTTGTGATGGATTGGGAAGACCTGCAGGTGTCATTCCAGGAGAACCTGATCGACGATAATGGCGACTTCATCCTGTTTGGCGGAGTTAACAACGCAGAGTCCGCCACCTCGCGGGGGGTCGCAATCACCACCACAGCAATCCTCAGCGACAGCCTGCTTGTGAACGTCAACCTCGGCTATCTGGACGCCGAATTCGACAGCTTCACCGCCTTGATTGACGGCGCGAACCGGGTCCTGGACGGCCGGGTGATACCCAATTCTCCCGAACTGACCGCCAGTGCCGACGCTGAGTACAACTTCGATTACAACGCGGAGTGGTCCGGATTTGGGCGTCTTGAGTGGGTGTATCGCGACGAAATCAAGCCAAACACGACCTCGCTCATCTACGAGGGATTTCCATGGGATGTGCCCAGCTACGATTACTTCAACCTACGGGTCGGCGCCGAGCGCGGCAACATCCGGATCGTGGCCTACGCGGAGAATCTGTTCGATAGCAACTTCTACACAAACGCCTACCAAAAGGCGTTTGCCGGCGGCCTGTTTATCGAGCCATCGTTCCGGCGTGTCGGCTTGCGGGCAACCTATAGCTTCTAGCCCGCCGTCGTTTTGCGCCGCAGGCATGAGCTGAAAACCAAGAGGTACTCGGGATGACCAATAACGCGGATCACACCCCACAACGCCGCCTATTTGCCTGGCAGCTCCCGGGCATTGTCGTCCTGACACTGGTGCTGAGTATTGCCTCGGCGCAGCCTGCCAATCGTTTCGCCCTGGTCGGAGGCACCGTCGTCGATGTTGACGGCGGTGCCACCACCAAAAACGCCGTGATCCTCATTGAGGGCGAGCGGATTGCTGCCGTCGGTCCTGCTGACGAGGTTGAGGTGGCAGACAACGTGCAGCGTCTCGACGTCAGTGGTCATTGGCTCATTCCCGGGATGATGAACATGCATGTCCACCCGGGGCTCAAACTGCCGGGCAGGATGCAGGCTGCGCTGGCCAACGAGTCGGAAGGCGCACTGACGCTTCGAATGGCAAAAGCGGCCCGGGAGTCGCTACAGGTAGGCGTTACGACCATTCGCATTCCGGGGGACGAGAGGCACGGCGACATTGCGCTGATGCGATCGATCAACAAAGGGGAATCCGACGGCCCCAGAATCTTCAGCGCGGGCGAAGCGATCGTCATCACCGGCGGCCACGGCTCCGAAGCCGGTCTCGAGTACGCTGACGGGCCTTACGAACTGGTCAAGGCCGCGCGACGCGAACTCAGTGCCGGTGCGTCCTGGGTGAAGATTCTGATCTCCGGAGGCATCGCTACCGAGGGCGGCGGCATCGCGGAAGCGTTGATGACACCGGAAGAAATTGGTGCCGTTATCGACGCGGCGCACCGGTTTGGCGGCAAAGTAGCTGCCCACTCGGGTTCACCAAAGGCTACCAACATTGCGGTCGACGCCGGAATCGACAGCATCGAACACGGCTATTTCCTGGACCGCGCAACCCTTCGGAAAATGAAAAAGAACGGCACGTGGCTGGTGCCCACCATCGTGGTCAGCCAACCCGCAACCGCGCCGTTTTTTGAGCGAATCGGTTCTCCGTCATGGTATCTCGCGCGCCGAAACTCCGTGGGCAAGCTGCATTGGCAAGCGCTGGAAATGGCGATCGAGGAAGGCCTGAACATTGCCCTGGGCACTGATCAGCTGCCCAGCGAACCCAACGACGGTACTTTTGCCACGGCGCGAGAAGCGCAGTACTACGTAGAGGCGGGCATGACGCCGCTGCAGGCGCTACAGTCTGCCACCATCAATCCGGCCAGGATGCTGGATGCCGAAGCCAGCATCGGCTCGCTCGCGGAGGGCAAATACGCGGACATCGTGGCGCTGCCGGCAGACCCCACCGAGGACATCAAGGCGCTGCGTGACGTCCGCCTAGTGATCAAAGGCGGCAAAATTTACCGCAACCAGCTGGCCGATGACTAAAGCTTTTGCTGGAAGTAGCTGGCGATCTTCGTGTACACGTGCTGCCGCGCGCCCTCGATGCCGTGGTGTTCGTTGGGATACACCATCATGTCGAACTGTTTGCCCGCCTTGATCAATGCGTCAGCAAACTGCAGCGTAAACGCCCACTTGACGTTCTCATCCCCGGTGCCGTGAATCAGCAGCAAATCGCCTTCGAGACGGTCGACAAAATTGATCAGGTTGACCGCGTCGTACCCCGCCTGGTTCACGCCTAGCTGGTCCATCCAGCGCTCAACGCCCACCGCCTGATAGTTCTCCAGATCGATGACCGGGGCAACGCTGACCCCAACTTTGTAGTGCGGCGAGCCTTTGGTCATCATTGCCGCCGTTAGGTAGCCTCCGCCGCTCCAGCCCCAAAATCCGAGCCGCTCCGAATCAATAAAGGGCAGCTTTTCGAGATATCTCACGCCCTGCAGCTGATCGAGCACGGCCCATTTGCCGTACTCGCCGTAGGTGAGGTTCTTCGCTTTCTTGCCGCGCCCCGCGGTCGTACGATTGTCCATGCAAAAGACGATAAACCCCTGGGTGGCCATGTAGCGATGCCACAGATCGCGCTGCACGCCCCGGGAGCTGCCCCAGCGGTTGACCACCATCTGCGAGCCGGCGTTACCGTAACCGTACGCGACCACCGGATACTTTTTGCTTGGGTCAAATTCCGGCGGCTTGATCATGTAGGCGTTGAGCGTGATGCCGTCGTCGGTGTCGAACTGAAAAAACTCGGGGTTGGGGACCGCGTAGCGCTCGAGCCCGGCGGGCGAATTTTTGAGCAGCAGGCGGCCGGATGAGCTCGTCGGCGTTTTCAGAGTAAAGGTCCACGGTACGCTGGCGCTCGAATACTCTTGAACGACGTGGCTGAAATCTGGCGACGGACTCCAGTCATACCATCCCGGCTTATCGGTCAGCTTTTCTGTCGGTCCGCCATCCAGCCGGACCCGGTATACGTGCTGATCAATAAAGGAGTCCTTCTTAGCGGCAAAATAGAGAAATCCCGCAGACTCATCGAGCCCGATCAGCGAACTGATTTCCCAGTCACCTTCTGTAAGCTGCCGCTCACTCCCCTGGTAGTCGTACACGTACGCGTGTCGGTAGCCGCTTTTCTCAGAGGTCCAAACAAACCGATCGCTGGCGTCAAAAAACGTAAGGTCTGTCGTCACATCGACCCAGGCCGGGTCCTTATCGGTTACCACCACTCGCGACTTACCCGTCGCGGTATCGGCGAACAGCAGGTCGAGCCTGTCGTGATCCCTAGTAAGCCGCTGGATGGACAAGGTTCCCGACGAGCGTGTCCAGTCGATGCGGGGCAGATAATCGTTGGGGTTGTCACCGACATCCATCCAGGTGGTTTCCTTCGATTCAAGGTCGTAAACCCCCAGCTGATAGACCGCGTGTTTTTCATCGGTGTTGGGATATTTGAGGGGTCGAACCTCCGGATATTTGCCGAGCTCGTCAATCATGTACCAGACTTTGACGTCGGTGACGTCGAGTCTCAGGAACGCCAGCTTTTTGCCGTCCGGCGACCACTTCCAGGCGTCCAGGAAGCCGAACATGGTGCTGCCGTAATCAAAAATGCCGTTAAACACGTCAGCGCTTCCGTCCGTTGTGACCGCTACTGCCGCACCATCCGCCAGCGAGGCGATATAAACGTTGTTGTCCAGTACATAGCCAACGTGAGTGCCGGAGGGCGACAGAGCCACGTTGCGAAGACCCGAGTTTCCGTCGGCCAGCGCCAAGGTAGAACCATCCGTCATGCGATGAATAAAGTGAGGCGCCTCGATGACGCTATCCCAGGTTCGTGACTTTGGGCCGCTGATCAGCAGATGACTCTGGTCTGCGGTCCACTCAAACGAAGACATCGCTACGGGACTTCCGTCATGCATCACGGCGTCGGCCGACAGCCGCCGCGTCTCGCCCGCGCGATCGATGCGCTGCTCGATGATCTCCAGCAAACCGCTGTCCGGATCGGGGCGCGCAAAGCTAAAAGACTCACCATCCGGGTGCCAGCGCAGATTGTTTATTCGCTGCATCGCAAAATCTGGACCCGAAAAAATGCTCTCCAATGGCAGCCCCGGATTCTGCTGCGCAAACACGGCAGATGAGGTCAGGAGGAGACAGGCGGCTAGAAAGCGTTGAAGGTAGGTCAAGCTCATGGCGGCGTCCTGAGGCTGAAGCAACACTGAGTCAACCCAAGATAGTGAACGCCCGACGGGCCCGCAATTGCCCGCTAGCGTCGATCTTATTGCGCTGCCCGCAACGGCCTTGTCGCCACGACTGATTGCGGTGAACATAAGGGAAGATACGCGAGGATTAGGTTATGAAGTTAAGGCTCTACGCTGCGCTTCGGGTCTTGGCCCTAAGCGTGCTCGGCAGCACCGCCACTGCCGTTTTGGCGGACAGCCCGGCTGGCGCCTCCCTTGCGGACCAACCACCCGTCGACGCCTTCGAGGGCACCATCACTTTTCTGTACTACGACGACCTGGCAGCCGCTACTCATTTCTACGGGGAAACCCTGGGCCTGAAGCTCACGATGGACGAACCCTGGGTAAAGATCTTTCGGCTCACCGAAGGATCCTCGGTCGGGCTGGTGAAAAACGGCCACGGGTTCCACGAGGTGAAACCGGACAAACCCGTGATGCTCAGCCTGATTACTTCGGAGGTTGATCGTTGGTACGAGCTGCTCAAGCGCGGCGGCGTGCCCGTGATCAAACCACTGCCGGCGCCTGACGCCGGCCCCGATAGCACCGGCGCCCCGATCCGCGGATTCATCGTGAGCGATCCTGGTGGTTACACGGTTGAGGTTTTCAGCTGGCGGCAGCCCGACGCCGGCTGACCCGCAACTCACCGGGATTGCACCGGGCGCACGACCTGCGCTGCCGCTATGCAACGACCGGTCCCCTATAGTTGGCATGAACAACCGACCGCGGCCGCTGAGGCGCAGCAAAGGTAATCATCGCGATGAGACATCTGACAGTCCTTCAATCGACCCTGCTGATGATGTTTGGCCTCGGGCTCTTGTCCTGCAGCTCCGAACCTGACGCAACCCCGCCAGCGTCCCAGCCGGAACCTGCCACTGCCGAACCGCCCGCCGGACAGAAGATGCCGGAGACCATCGCGAGTCTGGAAGCAAAGACGAGCGGCCTCTGGCGCTACACGGGGCTTACAACCCGCGACGGCACCGACCTGCCCCTCACCGGCATATTCCTTTTCAAGGACGGCTTGTTTCTGCAGCAGGCGGTTTTTAACAGTGAACCGTTCGACCAGGCAGGATCTATGGCCCACGCCGGTCCGTATCGGGCGGAGCCGGAAACCGGTTCGATGCACCTCGTGGCCGAGCAGACCATCAGCCTTGACCCAACTACCGCCAGCCCGATCTCGTTTACGCCGGACACCGATCACGACGTTACCGTAACCCGCGCGGACGAACGCCTGACCCTCATCTTTGGCATGGGAACCAGCACGGTTCAGGAGTTCAGCAGGGTAGGCCCTGGTGAGGGGCAGCTTTACCGACTGGAAAACGGGGCGCTGGCATTGGTCGACAACCATTTCATCCTGGTCGACGGCAGCGAGAATCAGGTCACGAGCGGTTATGGCACCTACGAGCAGGAGGGTGAAAGCTTAAGCCTCCAGGTCATCCGCTGGTCCGAGGCCGAGACCGACTCCGCCACCAACCTGATGGACGTGGCGCTTGAGGCCACGTTCGACGGACAGTCGCTGGTTCTGGCGGACGGCCGCGCTTTCAGAGTTTCCGAAGAACCCTGATCCGGAGCCTGTCCCTATTGCTCCCCATTGCTCAGGGCAGAATTGGGTCCTTAACGCCCGTCATTTCCCAGCGTCCGAGCGTGATGGGAATGCTGTCGATGCGATTCAGCTCGTCGAAAAACGTTTTCATGGAAAACGTCGCGCCGCGCTCTTCTTCAACGCGGGCATAGTCGGCTAGCGTTTGCTCGAGCAGGTATTTTCCGGTCACGTAGCTGGTGCCGTAACCCGGCTGACGAAGATAGAGGTGCTGCTCGAAGATCAGGAGCTCCTTTTCGGTTTTCATCCAGCCTCGGGGTGTCCACTTCATGTGCACGCCCCCGGCCTCCTCCATGGTCATCTCGTTGGCATGCGCGTAAAGCGACCCAAGGCCCCGCGCCGCCCGCTGGGCCAGCAGGATCCACACCAGCTCGCGTGAGCGCGGACTGTCTTCGTAGAGCCCCGCATGCATAAACATCTCCTCAACGCCGGTCGCCGTGCCTTCGTTTCGGCTGTCAAAGATGTTGTACAGCAGCGCACCCTGGCGCACCGGGCTGGGGTGAGGCGTGCGGTCCATCCGGGCCAGCTCCCACCAGTGGTAGAAATGAGTGAACAGCGGCGCCGGATCGTAGTGTGCGGTGATCCAGAAAAAGTTGCGTGTCTCCTTGGGGACAAATTTGCCCAGGTGTGCGCGCAGGGCCGGGGCCATGTAGTCGGTCACGGTCACGATCTCTTTGCGCTCCACAAAATTCATGATGCGCTGAACGGCCTGCTCAGCCTGGGCGTTGTATTCCTCCGGGTTGCTCGCAGCGCTGAGGGGCGGAAGGCCCAGGTTGCGCTGTTCTTCGAGCCGCAGCGACGACCAGGCGCGCGCGAGCTCTCGCTCAAGCAGACGGACTTCGTCTTCCCAGGAAAGCGGAACGAGATGGACGTTTTGCAGGTACCAGGTGTAGTTTTCTTTGCCGATACCCGACGGGCCGGTCTTGGTCAGGGCCTGCGCTTCCAGCCAGGTGATCAGGTCACTAGTGGCTGACCCGGCTTGATCGATGACCGTCCTTAGATCTTTGCTGGCGCTGTCTCCCAGCCGAAACTTGAGACTTTCGAGCGCCGCACGCTGCGCGCGAATATCCCGGATCCCGGTAATCCACAGATCGCGGGCATTGCCCGTCAGGTTGTCTTTTGCCTGCTTCATCAGCGGGGGTATGACCGCCAGCTCCCGGGTCAGCCGGTCCTCCTCAGCCGTAGACAGCGGAAACTCATAGGTCCACAGCTCAACAACCGCGTGATGAGTTGGCCCTTCGTGGGCAGGAACGTCACTGCGGTATAGCCAGATCGATTTATAGAAGGCTGGGTCACGTGCCCAAGGCTTTAGCACGCGCTGATTGAAGTCATAGCCATTCATCTCAGCGCGAACGAGATGCCAGTCCACCTGCTGGGGGACTGGCCATTGTTCGATCGTAAACTCGTTGAGCCTTGCCTGGAGCGCCCGAAACTGCGGGTTCCGAGCGTCGAAGCTCGCGGCCGTGTAGTCCGGGGCACCGCTGAGCACCGGCGGAGACTCGAACTCCCGCCACTGCTGGAATAAGGTCAGGAGCTCGTCATAGCTCGGCGTCGACTGCGCCATAGTGGCCTGGCAAAGGAGCAGCAGCCAGGCCGAAATCAAGAGTCTCATCGTGGTTCGGTTCCTAGTTTTTGATGACCGCGCAGGGTCCGTCAGAGCCTGGGGTCGGCTCATTGGCGAAACCGTCCAGCGCCGCCAGCCAGTTGCGCTCCATAATCGCCAGCGTCTGGCGACCCTTCTCAGCCGTTGCCAGCGTCGGGTCTCCTCGAATACCGCTTCCTGGTTCACCCGACAGCTGGCGCGCAGGCAGTTTGCCAGGGCGGTAACCTGGGTAGGTTTTGGGTGGAGCGCCCATCTCTGGTGAGGCTTTCGACATATCGACCTTGTCGGGCTGAAGCACCAGGTTTACCGACGTTTCGATCTCGTCAGCATGCCCGCCCCACTCCTGCTCCTGGAAGCGCTCGACCTCGCTGGTTTCCAGATCATCCCAGGACACCACCAGCGCCGGCACGCCACAGCCGGCGCGGATTTCCCGCGCGGCCACGGAAATCGGCAAACCGGTGGCCTGGCGAATGCCGGTATTGAGAAACACCACCCGCTGGGCGCCGCTGGCAACCAGCGACTTGGCGGCGAGATACATGTACTGCTGAAAGATCGCCGGGTCCTCGATTTCGGTGCTGGGAAACTCGCGAAAGGCGGGGAACCATCCATAGAGGATCGGGGGGGCCGCGACCACGTCTCGCTGGCTCACGGCAACAGACACCAGATGTTCCAGCACGACCCGATCCGCGTTCATCGGCAGATGCCTGCCGTGTTCTTTTGCTCCGCCGGCAAACGGCAGGATGACCAGCGGCGCGCTGACTAAACGCTCGCGGGCCTCAGGCCAGGCCAGGTCCCCCAGGTAGACACCCTGAGCGTTAGCGCCGTTCATTGATAGCAGCAGCGCCAACGCGAGCGAAGCCGCAGTGCGGGTCATGCTTTTCATAAGCAAACTTCCTTGGGTCATCGTTGCGCAGACGGCGTGAAAAGCGTGCTGCCAATGGGGCTACTGGCGATAGGAATCGTCCTGGCGATCGAGCTTGCGGAGCAGTCCCGGCCAGACAAGGTCGGCACCCAACCCTTTGGTCACCTGCTCAGCCTGTGCCTGAATGCCGGCAACAATCGGCGCCGGCACGTCGACCAGCGGCTCTCCGCCCGACTGGGCCAGCAGCTGAATCTGGCACGCCGTTTCCAGCAGATACATCTTCAGAAACGCGTCCGCCACGCTGGTTCCAACGGTCAGCAGCCCGTGGTTGCGAAGAATCAGGAAATCGTTGTCGCCGAGATCGGCCGTGAGCCGCGGCTTTTCCTCGTCGTTTAACGCCACGCCTTCGTAGTCGTGATAAGCGAGGGACGAATACGGGAATAGGGACGTCTGCGACAGGGGTCGGAGCCCGCTTTCTTGCGCTGAAACCGCGACCCCCGCCTTGCTGTGGGTGTGCAGGACGCACGCTGCGTCATGACGAACCTCGTGCACAGCGCTATGGATCACAAATCCGGCCGGATTGACCGGCCAAGGGCTGTCAGAGAGTTTGCTACCGCTGGCGTCTACCTCCACCAGACAGCTGGCGGTCATTTCCTCGAACATCATCCCGTAAGGATTGATCAAAAACGTCTCGCCGTCCGGCATCCGCGCCGATACGTGAGTAAACACCAGATCGTCCCAGCCATAGAGCGCAATCAGCCGGTAGCACGCGGCAAGATCGACTCTCAGCTGCTCACTTGGATGGGTCACCGAATCGTCCTCTCGAAGTTTGGATGATCAAGCGTTCACCCGGCCTTCGGACGGGTGCTGCATATCGCCTAATCCTAACCCAATTATCCGCCTTGACGGCTACGCCCGGTGAGTCAAAGCCAATGTTTATTGAAAATGATTCTCATTTGTAATAATCTAGTGTCATTCCGCCGTTGGATCAGGAGCACCGCGCATGTACCTACTTGGCCGATCCCGTCCCGAGACCCGACATCGATGGTTAGTGCGGCTTGGGCTGGCGGTTGGCGTTCTTTCGGCCTACGTCTGGTCTTGGACCTGGGTTCTGTAAGAGCCCACCCATTCAAAAACTGCGCACCGCTGACGTCGGAGCCACATGATCAATACCGATCGCGCGGCCGGCTAGTCTGCCGATTGCAGCCATCGGACGCGACCGGGACAATGGAGCCCGGATTCCAACGCGTTTTCCCATGGACAACTCAAGCAAACCCGTCGCCTCGGCGCTCGAGGGGCTCAGCGTCGACGAGCTTCGCCGGCTCGGCTACCGGGTGATCGACATGATTGTCGAGCACCGAGAGGAGCTCCGGGACAAACCCGTTCATCGCCAACGGTCGCGGAAATCGTTGGACGACGCCCTACCCCAGTCGCTGCCGCGCCAAGGCACCGACCCGGACACCGTCCTCGATCTGGTGGCAACGGAGATTCTCACCGCCATCGCCCACACCGACCATCCGCGCTTCTTTGGCTATATCCCCAGTCCAAGCAACTACATCAGCGTACTCGCTGATGCCCTGGTCTCAGGCTTTAACATTTTCGCTGGCCACTGGATCGCCGGCTCTTCCGCTGGGGCCGTCGAGGCGACAACCCTCAAATGGCTGGCAGAAATCATGGGCTTTCCGGCCAGCGCCGGGGGCGTTTTTCTCAGCGGCGGCTCTATGGCTAACCTCAGCGCCATTCATGCGGCGCGAAGCGCATTGACTGGCCCCTCCGCCGGTCACGACAGCCAGCTCACGCTCTACGCCACCGGCCAGGCCCACTCCTCGATCAGCAAAGCCTGCCACATCCTCGGTTTCGCCCCGGAACAACAGCGGACGATACCGGCGCAACCCGATCAGACCATGGACTGTGCGGCACTGGAAGCGACATTGTCGGAAGACGTCGCCGCGGGTCGACGACCGCTGCTGGTAGCAGCCACGGCAGGCACGACCAATACCGGCGCGGTGGATTCCCTGCGTCGGATCCGGGAGATTTGCGATCGTTATCAGCTCTGGATGCACGTCGACGGCGCTTACGGCGCGGCCGGGCGGGTCTGCCCCGAGCTTCATGAAACGCTGGATGGTATCGAGCTGGCAGACTCCCTGACCCTCGACCCACACAAATGGTGGTTTCAACCTTTCGAAATCGGCTGTCTGCTGCTCCGAGACGGCAGCCTGTTAAGGAACGCTTTTACCGTGCAGGCGGAATATCTGCGCGAATCGCACGCGGCCGCCAACACCGGTCCGGGTGACCCCACCCGGACGCTCGAAGACGAAATCAACTTCTATGAGTACGGCCCCCAGCTTACTCGCTCCTTCCGCGCACTCAAGCTTTGGATGTACCTGCTCACTCAGGGCGTCGACCGTATCGGCGAGATGATCCTGCAGGGGGTCAACGCGGCACAGGAGGCGGAGCGGCTCATCAGCCAATCTCCGAGCTTCCGGGTGGTGACGCCGGCGAGCCTGGGCATCGTGACCTTTGCACCCAGCGATCCTAAGCGGAGTGAGAAGGCGCCGATCCAGGCCGCGGTGAAGGCGCTGCTGGCCGACGGTCATGCGCTGATCATGACCACCGAGCTGGATGATCAGACCGTCTTTCGTTTCTGCCCGATTCACCCCGACACGACATTTGAGGACATGAGAGGCAGCCTAGACCGCCTCGCAACCTACCTCGATACCGATCGACCGGCCGACGAGGCCTGAACACTCAGCGCTTAGCAGCGTGTCGAAAAACGCAGATTATCGACACGCTGCGTTCGGCACATGGATGTGCCGGCATTTTCGATGGCTAAGAGCCATTGAAAATGTGAGCCAAGTGAAAATCGCATTTTTCACTTGGCGTCGTTGCCATCTGAATGATCATGGGCCATGGATGGCTTTTTCAACATCCTGCTAGTCCGACAGATAGCGCTTAAGCCATCCGTTCACCGCGTTATGCCATTGGATGGAATTGTTGGGCTTCAGCACCCAATGGTTTTCGTCAGGAAAGTACAGAAACCGACTCGGAACGCCTTGCCGCTGGGCGGCGGTGAAGGCGGCGATTCCCTGGGTGACCGGCACGCGGTAGTCCAGCTCGCCATGGATGACCAGCATCGGCGTTTGCCAACGATCGACAAAATTGAGCGGATTAAAGGTTTCGTAATTTTCTGCAACCTCATACTGCGGCCCGCCGTTTTCCCACTCGGGAAACCACAGCTCCTCCGTTGCGTAGTACATCATCCGGGTATCGAACACCCCGTCGTGATTGACCAGGCAGCGGAACCGATCGGGCCAGTTGCCCGCAATCCAGTTCACCATGTAGCCGCCATAAGACGCGCCCAGCGCGCAGACCTTGTCACCATCCAGAAAATCATAGCGTTCCAGCGCAGCCGCCAGACCCAGCTTCAGGTCCGTCAGCGGCGCGCCACCCCAGTCACCGCTGATGCTGTCTGTAAACGCCTGACCGTAGCCCGTGGAACCGTGAAAATCGATAAACACTGCGGCAAAACCCTGGCCGGCATAGGTCTGCGGATTCCAGCGGTAGTGGAAGTGATTGC
This sequence comes from Pseudomonadota bacterium, assembly GCA_039033415.1. Taxonomy (NCBI): domain Bacteria; kingdom Pseudomonadati; phylum Pseudomonadota; species Pseudomonadota bacterium. Next base: position 105,430 of record JBCCCR010000023.1, read on the forward strand.
CGAAACTGCCCTGGGGCCCGCCGTGGATCAGGAAAGCCACGGGATACCGCTTGCCGCGCTGGTAGCCAGCAGGCTTCACCACCCAGCCGTAGACCGTCTCGTCCCCAGCGCCGGCAAAGCTGAACTGCTCATACTCCCCCATCTCCACGTCAGCGAGCTGCGGCTGGGAAAGCCGGGTCAGCTGACGGGGTAGGGATTCACCATCCTTAAGCGCATAGATTTCGCTCGGCGAAGCCAAACTGTCGCTGGCAAAGACGGTCATGCCGGGGCCCACGTCAACAGCGCTGACGTAGCCGGGCCCGGTCAGCTTGACCGGATCACCGCCGCTCAGATCGATGCGCCAAAGCGTCTTGTTGCCCACGTCGGTGGCGTTCGCCAGCAGTGACTGGCCGTCAGCAGCAAAGGTCAAAGACGAGGGCGAACGATCCCAGCCCGGTGCCAGCTCGCGCGTTTTGCCGCTAGCCAGGTCTCGAACCATAACGTGGAGTCGATCCGCCTCAAAGCCGGGTCGCTTCATGGCCAGATAGAACAGCGACTTGCCGTCCGGGCTCAGCACCGGCTGCGTATCCCAGGCGCGATTGTCTTCCGTGAGGTTTCGCGTTGCGCCATCACCATTCATCGGCGCGCTGTAGATATCGAAGTTGGTCGACGTGGGCTCCTTGGCATCGCGGAGACGCGCGGCAAAGTACAGCGTTGAGCCGTCCGCGGAGACAGCGTATTCCTCGCTGCCACCCCAGACCCGAGACGGCACGTCAGCGTCCACCGCGCCCGTCAGCAACACCGGCTCCGCGTCGGCGGCGACCCCGTCGCTCAGCGACACGGCAAACAGGCGCGAGCGCTTTTCGCTCAACCAGTAGTCCCAGTGGCGCATAAACAGCTGATCGTAGGCCTGGCCACTGGTGGGCAACTGATCGGCAGCGTTGTCCCGCTCGACCGTGCAGGCCAGCGTTTCACAGTCGAGGTAAACCTCTGTGGACACCACCAGCTTGCGGTCATCCGCCGCCAGACGAAACGTCCCGACGTCCAGGGCCAGGTCCGTCACGGGCTGCGCTTCGCCGCCGCCGACGGCAATCCGCCAGACCTGTGACGACCCGCTGCGGGACGAGAGAAAGTACACATATCGACCGTCCTTCGACCAGGCCGGGCTCGAGTCGGACGCCTCGTGAGACGTCAGCCGGCGCGTCTCCTCCCGATCCGTTCGTGCAAGCCACAGGTCGTAGCTGCCTTTATCCGCATCCATATCGGTGCTGCGTAGCGCAAACACCACGTGACCGGCATCCGGGGACAGCTGCGGCGCGCCCACCCGCTTGAGCCTCACCAGATGCTCCACGGAGAACGGTTCGGCCATCGCCAGCAGCGGCTGCAGGAGCAGACTCAGCGCCAGCACCAGCACCCAATACAGTTGTTGCCTAGAGAGACTTTTCACTTGACCTGCCACCTCTTGTGTTCAAATTAAATTCGCCGCACTGGCCGGTCTCAACCGGTCCGGGGCGTAGCCCGCCATTACGCGACAGCCTGCGCCACGCGTCAACCGGGCCGGAGCTCGTCTATGCGTCTCCCCGCTCCAGGGTGAGGCAGCACACCGCTTCCCCATCCACCTGCCAGATGCCGGGTTCCTGCAACGACACACGGTCCACACTGGACCAGCGCAAACGCCAGGTGCGGTCAACCCACCGCTCGGGCAAAACAAAGCGCTGCAGATGGTGCTGACCGTTGATGATCAGCGCCAGACCGTCAGCCATATCCCCTGACTCGTCCGAGGTCCCGCGCAGCCAGCTGAATGCGCGTAGTCCGTGCCATTGGTCCGCCGCCAGTACGTCACCCTCGGGGCTCAGCCACCGGATCAGCTCGGGCTCGTGGCGATACTCGTTGTCCTGTAGCGGCACCAGCTGGCGTCTCAGGTGGAGCAAACGACGGACACTGGAGAGAAACGCCGGGTCATCATCGCTTCCGTCCCAGCTGACCCAACCGATCGGGTTGTCCTGGGCATAGGCGTTGTTGTTCCCCTGCTGCGAATTGCCAAGCTCGTCCCCCGCCAGCAGCATCGGGACTCCCTGCGCCAGCAGCGTGGTGGCTAGCAGATTTAGGCGACGTTGACGCCGCGGTTCGGTGAGCTCCTCCGCCGGCCCCTCCACGCCGAAGTTGTCGCTGAGGTTATGCTGATGACCGTCTCGATTTTCCTCACCATTCGCCTCGTTGTGTCGCTGCTGGTACATCGTCAGATCAGCCAACGTAAAGCCATCGTGGCTGGTGACATAGTTGATGCTCGCATGGGCGCCGCGGCCGCTGTCTTCGAACAGGTCTGCCGAACCGTGGAGGCGACGGGCCAGCTCGGCCGCCGTGTCCCGGTCGCCCCGCCAGAACGCCCGCAGCGTATCCCGAAAGCGGTCGTTCCACTCCCGAAAGGGCGGAGGGAAGCCGCCGAGCTGATAGCCGCCTGGACCCACGTCCCACGGCTCGGCAATCAGCTTCTGGTGACGCAAAACGGGGTCGGACGTCATGGCTTTTAGCAGCGGATGATCAGGTCGAAATCCGGCAGCGTCTCGACCCAGCGTCGAGGCGAGGTCGAACCGAAAACCGTCGACGCCCATCACCTCGCTCCAGTAGCGGAGGCTGTTTAGAACAAGATCACGGACAACCGGGTGATCGACGTTGAGCGTATTGCCGGTCCCGGTGTCGTTGATGTACTGGCCGGAGTTATCGGGATGCGTCCGGTAGTAGGCCAGATTATCGATACCGCGGAAGCTGAGCGTTGGCCCGTCGGTGCCCCCCTCGCCAGTGTGGTTGTAAACCACGTCCAGGATGACCTCGAGACCGGCGTCATGCAGCGCGTCGGTCATCGCCCGGAAACCCGACGGCGCTTCGCCGCCGAGATAGCGACAGGCCGGCGCAAAATAATTGATGCTGCTGTAGCCCCAGTAGTTGGTCAGCCCCAGCGGAAACAGGAAAGGCTCATCAAAGATGGCATGAACCGGCAACAGCTCCACCGCCGTGATGCCCAGTGCCTTCAGGTACGCCAATACCTGCTTGTTGCGAAGGCCGGCCACAACACCGCGCTCGCGTTCGCTGAGCTGGGGAAACTGCATCGTGAAACCACGCAGGTGCATCTCGTAAAGGATGGACTCCGACCAGGGCGTTGCCGGCCGACATACCGGCGTCATGTCAGGCGGTTGCGTGACCAGCGACTTGGGCACAAAGGCTGCGCTGTCGTGCGCGCAGCGTTCACCCGCAGACGACAGCGTCCTGAGCGTTGGCGACCAGACGGCTTCTGCGGTCAGGGCACGGGCATACGGGTCGATGAGCAGCTTGGCAGGATTGCAGAAGAGCCCGCGGTTGGGATCAAAAGGACCGTGGACGCGATAGCCGTAGGCCTGACCCGGCTGCACGCCGGCCAGATACCCATGCCAGCGTCCGCCGGTCGTGCTGTGGAGCTGGAAACTTTGCTGCGGTTCGCCGCGAGGATCAAACAGGCACAGCTCAACAGCCTCAGCGCAGGTCGAAAAGAGCGAAAAGTTGGTGCCGCTGGCGTCGGCTGTCGGGCCAAGCGGGCCGGCGCTGCCGGTCTCCAGATTGAGCTTGCGGTGAGTCAAGATGACTGAAGCCAAAGCCCCGCGAGCGGCGGCACGGTCAGGACCAGGCTGTGATCACAGGAATCACAGGGTTCAGCAAGTGACGCCAGCGGCCGGTTGTAGAGATTGCTGCCGCCGAACTCCTCTCGATCGCTGTTCAGAATTTCCCGATAGGTGCCGGCGATGGGAACGCCCAGTCGATAGTCGTGCCAGACCATCGGCGTAAAGTTGAACACACAAACCACGGGTTCGCCGGTGTCACCCTGGCGCCACCAGGAGAAAACGCTGCGATCACGATCCTGCCAGTTGATCCAGCTGAATCCGTCCGAGCGGCAGTCTCGCTGATGAAGCGCCGGCAGATCCCGGTAGTGCCGGTTGAGCACACGGACCAGCGCCTGGACCCCGCGCGGCCCCGCTTGCGCTAACCGCCCCCAGTCAAGCTCATGATCGTGATTCCACTCGGCTGCCTGGGCCAGCTCGCTGCCCATAAACAGCAGCTTTTTGCCGGGGTGGGCAAACATGAACGTGAGGTACGCCCGAAGACTGGCCAGCTGCTGCCACTCGTCCCCGGGCATGCGGCCGAGGAGCGAGCGTTTTCCGTGGACAACCTCGTCGTGCGAGAGCGGCAGGACAAACCGCTCGTCAAACGCGTAGACCAGCCCAAACGTCATCCGGTCGTGGTGATGCGACCGATAGAGCGGGTCCTGCCCCATGTAGCTCAGCGTGTCGTTCATCCACCCCATATTCCATTTGGCGGTGAAGCCGAGCCCCCCGTCGGCCACCGGGTGTGACACGCCGGGCCATGCGGTGGACTCCTCCGCGTGGGTTTGAGCGCCGCGGCTCTGCACCGCCTGATTCACACGCTGCAGCAGCGTGACAGCCGCCAGGTTCTGGTTGCCGCCATGCTCGTTGGGCACCCACTGACCGGCTTCTCGGGAATAGTCCAGGTAAAGCATCGAGGCCACTGCGTCGACCCGCAGTGCATCGATATGAAACTGCTCGACCCAGTAAAGGGCGCTGGCGATCAGGTAGTTTGCCACCTCGGTACGGGTGTAGTTGAACACCATCGTGCCCCAGTCGGCATGTTCACCCATCCTGGGGTCCGCATACTCGTACAGAGCGCTGCCGTCAAAGCGGCGCAGGCCGTGATCATCCTTTGGAAAATGGGCGGGCACCCAGTCCATGATCACGGCGAGGCCCGTCTGATGAAGGGCGTCCACCAGGTGGCGAAAATCATCCGGCGAACCCCAGCGAAAGGTCGGGCTGAACAGGCCGATCGGCTGATAGCCCCAGGACCCTTCAAACGGATGCTCGGTTACGGGCAGGAGCTCGACGTGGGTAAATCCGAGCTCCGTGACGTACGCTGGCAAAACGTCAGCAAGCTCACGATAACCCAGCGGCCTGCCGTCCGGGTGGCGCCGCCAGGACCCAAGGTGCACCTCATAGACGCTCATCGGCTGATCCAGCGAAGTCCGGTGTGGGCGGGTTTTGATCCAGTCCTGATCGTGCCAGCGGTAGGTGCTGCGATAGACGCGCGAGGCATTTCCAGGCGGCCCCTCGTGACTGGCCGCCAGCGGGTCGCTTTTGAGCGGCAGCACCCGGCCCTCCGAGTCCATCACCTCATATTTGTAAAGCTCGCCGTGACCGATGCCCGGGATGAAGATTTCCCAGATGCCAATCCCGACATGGTGCCGCATCACGTGGCGCCGACCATCCCAGAGGTTGAAGTTGCCGACCACGCTGACCCGCCGCGCGTTGGGCGCCCAGACGGCAAAGCGCGTGCCCGCGGTCCGCTTCACGCTCATGAGCTGCGACCCGAGAACATCATAGAGACGCTCGTGAGTGCCTTCGCCCAGCAGATGCTGATCCATCTCACCCAGGGTCGAGGGGAAGCTGTAGGGATCATCCATCGTCATGCTGGCCCCCGCTTCGTCGGTGCAGCGCAGCCGGTAGCGCCGGCGACGGGGTGGCAACGTCGCCTCAAAAAGCCCCCCGGGGTGAAGCCGGTCCATCAAGGCCAGGACGGCCCCATCAAGACCCAGCAGCTCAACCTGAACGGACTGCGGCTGGAACGTTGTGACAATCCATTGTCCCTCCCGCTGGTGTGGGCCGAGCACCGAAAAGGGATCCCCGTACTGACCCTCGGTCAGCGCTTGGAGCGCAAGCTCTTCCTGGTGGTTTCTCAATGTGTTCCGTGTGGTTCGTCGCCGGAGCTGCGCAGTGTCGCCCGCCAGCGCGCGCTTGACCAGTCCGGCGAGACGGCGGTCAGACTCCCCGCATGCCCGACCGTTTCTTGCTCAGCCTGCCAGCAGTTCCGTTAGCCTCTTCCGGGCCGTGAACAGTCGGCTGGCGACGGTGCCTTCGGGTATCCCGAGCAGTCCGGCCACCTCTCGGTGTGACATTCCTTCCACCGCGACCAGGCCAATGATCATGCGGGAGGTCACGGGCAGCCGCTGCAGCGCGTTGATCAGGTCGATCGGAATGGGTGCGTCAGCTCGGACTTCAGTGAAGCTCGGTTCGCGGACAGGACGGCGTCGCGCAAGCCAGCGGGTGGCCACGCGCAAGGCAATCCGGTAGATCCAGGTGCTGAGGCGCGCATCACCGCGAAAGGCCCTAAGGCCACGAAACACCGCCAGAAAAGTCTCCTGACTGATGTCCTCAGCATCCGCCGGGTTGCACGCCATGCTGAGGGCCAGGCGATAGACCTGCGGATAGTGCTCCCGGAAAACCTGGTCCGGATCGAGGGCGTAGGTCTCGACAGTTTCCAGGCCTGTGGTGCTACTGGTCATCTGCGATCAGTTCCAGCTCTCGCCTGAGCGACGGTCGCACCACCAGCAGCTGATACAGGGCATAAACCCAGATCAGTAGAGCCGTCACCAGGTAGATCCATCCGCGATAGTCGACAAGCCCGTGACGCCATAGAACCCAGGCCGTCAACAGGCTGAACTGAAAGGCCACCAGCTGGGCCAGCAGCGTCTGCCGCAACTCGCGACCCACATCCGAGCGCCAGCGGGTCAGCATCTGCCGGGCTGATCCCAGCTCCGCCAGCTCGCGCGCCTCGCGCGAAAAACGTAGGGCCGTCCACGCCAGCAGCACGGTGGTAAAGGTCAGCGCAAAATAGCCAAACGGGTCTCGCTGCGCGATAAAAACCCCGGTTGCCAGCGCCGCCACAGCCGTGGCGACCAGCGCCAGGAGCACCACCCGTCGACGGCCGGCCAGCTGGCGTGAAACGCCGCTGCGGACCCGCTGCGCCGCCGTTTCGGTCGTGACGTTGCGCAGCTGCTCGAGCTGCGTCTCCAGGGCTGAGTCTTGTCGTTCGCTCATCGTTCCATCTCCTGTTTTACCGTTAGAGACGAGCGCGAGCGAATTCTTTCATCGGATTGGCATGTCGCCGCAGGACTATGTCGATAGCCAGGGCGGCAAACGCCGAGCCGCCGGTGTTCGATCAGGCGATAAAGCCACCGGACTGGCGTTGCCAGAGCGTTGCGTAGAGCCCCTCCTGGCTGACCAGCTCCTCGTGACTGCCCTGCTGAACGATCGAGCCATCTTCGATCACAATCAGGCGATCCAGGGCGGCGATGGTGGAGAGCCGATGCGCGATGGCAATCACGGTTTTGCCGCTCATCAGTTCACTTAAATTTTCCTGGATCGCCGCCTCGACTTCCGAGTCTAGCGCCGAGGTGGCCTCGTCGAGCACCAGGATCGGCGCATCCTTTAGAAACATGCGCGCGATAGCAATACGTTGCCGCTGACCACCAGAAAGTTTGACGCCGCGCTCGCCGACGTGCGCCTCATAGCCCGCGCGGTCGCTGGCGTCGGTCAACCGTTGAATAAATTCATGGGCGTTCGCCCGCCGCGCCGCTGCCTCGATTTCCTCTTGGGTTGCCTTGCGCCGACCGTAGGCAATATTGTCACCAATCGAGCGGTGCAGCAGCGAGGTATCCTGGGTCACCACGCCAATCTGGCGTCGCAGCGATTCCTGATCTACCGCCGCGATGTCCTGTCCGTCGATTCGAATCTGCCCACCCTGCAGGTCAAAAAGCCGCAGCAGCACATTCATCAGCGTGGTTTTGCCTGCCCCGGAGCGACCGACAATGCCCACCTTTTCGCCCGGCGCAATCGACAGATCCAGCGCCTCGAAAACACCCGCGTCCTTGCCGTAGTGAAACCGTACCTGATCGAACTCAATACCTCCCTGCTCCACCACAAGCTCCGGAGCGTCGGGTTTGTCTCGTACGGTCTGCACCTTGGCAATGGTGCTCATCCCGTCGTGCGTCATGCCCAGATTTTCAAACAGCTGGGACATCTCCCACATGATCCAGTGAGACATCCCATGGACCCTCAGGACAATCCCGACGGCCACAGCCACCACCCCGGCCGTGGCCCCGCCACCCTGCCAGGACCAGATGGCGGTGAAGGCCACCGCAAACAAAAACAGCGCATTGATGATCTGCAGGGACACTTCCATTTTGGTCACCAAACGCATCATGGCGTGCACGGTGTCCATAAACCCCACCATGCTGTCTTTGGCGTAGCGTTCCTCCTGGCCCGCGTGAGCAAACAGCTTGACGGTCATGATGTTGGTGTAGCTGTCGACGATGCGACCGGTCATCATCGAACGCGCGTCAGCCTGCGTTTCGGCGACCTTGCCCAGCTGGGGCAGCAGGCGCGCCAGCAGCGCAACATAGGCCAGGAGCCAGCCCACAAACGGGGCGGCCAGCCAGAGGTCAAAGCTGGCCACCAGCAGCAATCCGCCGACAAAATAGACGCTGACATAGACCGTCACGTCTGCGAGCTTCATAACCGTCTCGCGGACGCCCAGGGCCGTCTGCATGACCTTTGTGGCGATGCGACCGGCAAACTCGTCCTGGTAGAAGCCGAAACTCTGCCGTAGCAGGTAGCGATGTGCCTGCCAGCGGATCCTCATCGGGTAGTTGCCGATGATCGTCTGGTGATGGATTAGACCGGCCGCCAGCGACAGCAGCGGCAGGGCCAGCAGAACCACGGCGGCGTAGAAGATCAGGCGGGGTTTTTCGCGTTCCCAAAACGTGGCGCGGTCGGCGTCCGCCAGCCAGTCGACCAGATTGCCAAGAAACGCAAACAGGGCCACCTCCGTCAGCGCGGTCAGCGTTGCAATCGCCGACATCAGCAGCACCCACGGCCAGACGCCTCGGGTGTAGTGTAGGCAGAATGCCAGCAGGGTCGACGGCGGGCGCTCGGGCGGTTCCGGCGGAAATGGTTTCAGCAGATTCTCAAAGTAGGAGAACATCGGGCGAGCGTCCTGGGTCAGCCGTCAGGTAGTTTAATCGTTTCTAGCCAACCGGCGTGCCGCGGCTGCCAGCAGTCCGCGGGAATAAATCTTGTGAAAGCCAAGCAGCGCTGAGAAGACCCAGCCCAGGGTCGAACGCCCGCGGTCGCGATCGACTTTTGGCAGCACGGCCGAGCCAAACCACAGATCGGTGCCGCCGCCGGCAGCGCTGACGCGGAGCCAGGAACGAGTCCGGCCGCCAAGGTCTGTCAGCAGCAGCTCGTGCTCGCGGCGCGCCTCAACCGTCCAGACCGCAAAGTCTTCCCGCTGCGCGGCCGCGAGTTCGGCGACCTGCTGGTCGGTGGACGGTCGCCGAGCCGCGAGCCGAATCAGCCAACGCTCAAGCCGGAATAGCGGGCTGGTGTAGAACGCCCGGACGTAGTCTTCCAGGGAAACCGACTTCGCACAGCGCAGGACGAAGCAGTCGGTGTAAGGCGGTTTACCGGGCTTTTCCCAGCCGTTCGCATAGCGCTGCAGCAGCGCGTCATCCGGCAGCGGTCGAAGCTCGACGCTCATAACGTTCAGGCCCTCGTGTCGGTCATCAACACGCTGCTAGTGTCCTGTTTGGCAAGTTCATTGTATTTCAGCGCGTGTCCACAAGGCCCTGGAGTTAGGCGCGAGCCGCCGGCCAGGGTGATTCCCTGGCCAAGGCTCGCAACGCCGCTCCAGGCCTTGTGGTGCGCGCCCGAAGGGAGCCCCCTTGGGCACCAATAACCGCGTTGCATCGCTTGCCAAGGGCTACGGCCATTGCCGGCGCGATGCGCCTTGTTCTTGGCGC